>JBMYLY010000049.1:0-9618 GCA_049596815.1 Flavobacteriaceae bacterium
GCCATCAAGAATCATTTTCAAGACCAAGACTTGAGAGAGGAGATTCTTACAGATATCCAATCTCGAATTGCGGAATTACTCAATGACAGAATCAAGCATGAGCGACAAGTCATTGCGGTCGAAGATGTAGCTCACATTATAGAGGTCATGGGGCAGCCCAATGACTTTAAAATGGACTCAGAAGCAATAGATGAGGAAGAAAAATCCACTCATAAAAGAAAATTATTTAGAGATCCGGATGATAAAATTTTTAGCGGAGTTGCTGCCGGTGTGGCTCATTATTTCGGATTGCAAGTCAAATGGGTGCGTTTGATCTGGCTTTTTTTGGGCTTATTTTCTTGGGGTGGATTTGTATTTATCTACCTGATACTATGGATTGTACTTTCCGAAGCAAAGACAACAGCTGAAAAGTTGATGATGCGTGGAGAACCTATCAATGTATCCAATTTGGAAAAAAAAATTAAAGAAGGAATTGATGACGTAACCCAACGTGTTAAAAACAAAGATTATGAGGTCACTGGTGAAAAAATACGCTCTAAAACCAAAGGTTTTTTTGATGGATTGGCCCAAACACTCAATAAGTTCATCAAATTCTTTACACAGTTTATGGGTCTTATACTTGTTTTGGCTAGTTCGATCGGTTTGTTTGGTTTACTGATTGTTTTGTTTACACTGGGCCTATACGAATTGTTTAACGTCACTTGGGGCGACCCTTTTTGGCCACCTATTGACATTGTCCATATGGGAATTCCGCTTTGGTGGGCCGTAGTTCCGGTGCTTTTTGTGGGAGCAGTCCCCATCATCTATCTGTTAATGTTGGGCAAGTGGCTTATCTATCCAAAACGTGTCTACGCACTTCGCTTGCACCTGTTGCTACTTGGCGTCTGGATGCTTTCTATCATGCTAACCATCGGAGTAGGCATGTGGTATGTTTCGGGTTTTATCTAGACCTATAGAGTTGCCAAATAACGTTCGGCATCCAAAGCCGCCATACAACCGGTTCCAGCAGCCGTAACCGCTTGGCGGTATTCTTTGTCTTGCACATCACCAGAAGCAAACACTCCGGGTAAATTGGTATGGGTTGATTTTCCTTTGGTAATCAAATAACCAGCTTCATCCATATCGAGTTGGCCTTTAAAAATTTCAGTGTTGGGTTTATGCCCGATGGCAATAAAAAGGCCCGTGATGGCAATCTCCTCTTTCTCACCTGTTTGGTTGTTAACCATGCGCAATCCTTCCACCACCTGATCACCTAATACTTCATCAATTTCGGTGTTATACCGCAAGTCGATGTTTGGAGTTGAGGTGACTCGGTGTTGCATGGCTTTAGAAGCACGCATGTGGTCTTTGCGAACCAGCATGGTAACCTTGGTACAAATGTTGGCCAAATAGGTGGCTTCTTCACAGGCTGTATCTCCCCCACCCACAATGGCTACTTCCTGACCTTTGTAAAAAAAGCCATCACATACCGCACAAGCCGATACCCCACCCCCACGCAAGCGTTGCTCACTAGGCAAACCTAGATATTTAGCGGTTGCGCCTGTCGCAATGATGATTGTCTTAGCCTCAATGGTTTTGTCATTATCGATAGTGACTTTGTGTATTCCGCCATTTTCTTTTGACAATTCAACAGCAGTGGCCATTCCAATACGTACTTCGGTACCAAAACGTTCGGCTTGTTGTTGGAGTTGCACCATCATGGTAGGGCCATCTACGCCTTTAGGATAACCAGGAAAATTATCTACTTCGGTAGTGGTGGTCAGTTGGCCACCTGGCTCCATACCCGTGTAGAGTATGGGTTTAAGATCTGCTCTAGCAGCATAGATAGCTGCGGTATATCCGGCGGGTCCTGAACCAATGATAAGGGTTTTTAGAGGTTGGGTTTGCATTGACTTTGATTTGAATGGGCTAAAATTAGCGTTTATGAATAAAAATAGGAGGTAAATCTTATCAAAAGTTATAAAACAAGTATTGGTTTTGTTTATGTATTCGTCTAAATGTTTATTTATTCAGAAACCTACTTCTTTTTTTTGAATAAAAACCAAGCCAAAAAAGCGTTTGCAATTCGTGTGTAATGGTCTATATTTGCAGACCGTTTTACGGAAAGAAAACAGTTTAAATGCTGTGATATTGAAATATTGTCCACGGTTTAAATTCCGTTTCGGGGTGTAGCGTAGCCCGGTTATCGCGCCTGCTTTGGGAGCAGGAGGTCGCAGGTTCGAATCCTGCCACCCCGACAAAACATTTTCCTTTTCGGGATGTGGCGCAGCCTGGTAGCGCACACGCATGGGGTGCGTGGGGTCGCAGGTTCAAATCCTGTCATCCCGACAATTTTTTTTCTTTCTATGGTTGCATTTGGCAGCGCGTCCCGATGATGTCGGGAGGGTCGCAGGTTTAAACTTAGCGAAGCGTTCTCACGCCTTTGGCGTAATCCTGCCTGCCGGCAGGCAGGCCTATCATCCCGACAATTTTTTCTTTCTATGGCTGCATTTGGCAGCGCATTCCTCTTTTTCTTCCATAAAAATTTGCCTATTTTGGCAGTAAAATACGCCCATGAAAAAGACAAGCATCTCTTTGTTGTTCTTACTTATCGTTTGCACAGCCTGTGCTCAAAAAGATACTTCCATACAAACCCCATCTCGCATCGACTACGATTTGGAGTTGGTTGTTCCCGAACTTGAAATACCCTGGGGAATCGCCATGCTCCCCGATAACAGCCTGATCATCACTGAAAAGTCGGGAAAACTTATTCATTTTAAAGATGGAAATAAGATAGAAATTGGTGGTATGCCTGACACCTACGTTCGAGGACAAGGTGGACTCATGGGAATTGCCCTACATCCTGATTTCACAAACAACCAAAGAATTTATTTTTCCCAATCCTCTGTTGTTGACAGCGAGGAAGATGGAGGCAATACAGCACTTTTTAGCGCTACCCTTTCAGGGAATGATTTAAGTGACGTTACATTGTTGTACAAAGCCCAACCAAACACGCGTGTTGGTAGACACTTTGGATCGAGAATTGTTTTTGACAATGAAGGCTATCTCTTTTTTACTGTCGGAGACAGAGGCAAACGAGATGACAATCCCCAAGACCTCACTCGTGATGGAGGCAAGGTCTACCGCATCCATGACGATGGGCGCATCCCCGATGACAATCCTTTTACAGACATTACCGGAGCCAAAAAAGCCATCTATTCCTACGGCCATAGAAACCCACAAGGGATGACCCTACACCCACAAACAGGTGGCATTTGGACAAACGAACATGGGCCTTTGGGTGGAGACGAAATAAATATCGTTCGCGCTGGTGCTAACTATGGATGGCCAGTAATCACCTATGGAAAAAACTATTCTGGCACCACCATTACCAAGGAAACTTCTCGGCCGGGCATGGAACAACCTTTTTATTATTGGATCCCTTCTATAGCCCCCTCAGGAATGGCATTCATACACGGTGATGTGTATCCCGATTGGGAAGGGAGTTTATTGGTCGGTTCGTTAAAATTTGAATATTTAGAACGCTTGGTTATTGAAAACAACCAAGTCACCTTCCGAGAAAAAGTAGCAGAAAACATTGGTCGTGTTCGGGATGTTATTGTCGGTTCAGACGGATACATCTACATGGCTGTTGAAGGAAAAGGAATCTATAAAATTGTGCCTAAAGCGTGAGAAATATACTGTTGGTTTTATTCTTGCCTTTTGTGGGTTGGGCTCAAGACATCCGTAAGAGTGAGAGCTATACCAACGGACAGGTGATATATGAAGATTTTTGTATGCTATGCCATATGGCCAACGGTAAAGGAGTGCCTAAAGCTTTTCCTCCTTTGGCCAGTTCTGACTATTTAAAAGATATCAAGGCCACTGTCAACAGCATTAAATATGGTCTCAATGGCCCCATTGTTGTCAATGGCGTAAAGTACAACAGTGTAATGTCGCCCATGGGATTAGACGACCAAGAGGTTGCCGACGTCACCAACTATATTTTAAACACTTGGGGCAATCGTCACAACCAACGCATCACCAAACAGATGGTAGAAAAACTGACTAAAAAAGAATGAAACTTATAGGCGTATGTGGTGGGTCTGGTTCCGGAAAAACCACCTTGGTGCAAGCATTGCAAACAGAACTGGGAGTTGAGCGTTTGGAAATTATTTCTCAAGATTCCTATTACAAACACCACCCCCATTTGAGTTTTGAACGGCGTTGTGAACTTAATTTTGACCACCCGGAGGCCATTGATTACAAGCTTTTTGAAGAACATTTACTTTTGTTACAATCTGGTCAAAGCGTAAAAATACCAACCTATTCTTTTGAAACCCATCTCAGAAATGACCTAACACAACAAATTGCACCCAAAGAGATTATGGTTGTAGAGGGAATTCTAATTTTCTCAAACCCAAAGCTTTTTTCATTATTCGATTATAGCATTTATATTGAAAGTGATGAAAATACACGGCTGCAGCGCCGCATAGCACGCGATGTAAAGGAACGTGGCCGCAGTATAGAAGAAGTAACATCTCGGTTTAGAGAAACCATCAAACCTATGCATGATCTTTTTATTGAACCACACAAAAAAAATGCCGATTGTATATTTGATAATTCTGAGAATGATTTTAGTAAAATTCAAGAGTTTTGCAAAGCTATCATAAGCCTAATTAAGTGAAAACACTCAAAAACATTTGGAACGCTCCGTGGGTTAGACGTCTGACCAACATTTATGTGCTTGTGAGTGTTGTATTTGTTCTTTGGATGCTCTTTTTCGATACAAATTCCCTTCGCATCTATTGGAGCTTAAATAATAAAGTCAAAGAATTGGAAAAGCAAAAACAAAGTCTTATCCAAGAAATTAAAGCGGACCAAGCCTTTATTCAAAGAATGAAAGACACCACCTCTATGGAACGCTTTGGCAGAGAAAAATATTTCCTTAAAAAGAATAACGAGGATATTTTTATCATTGAGTTTCAAGATTCTCTGAGCGTTGAGTAGATTTGTTATGCATGCATAAAAAATTGTATTTTTAACACATGACACATTCAGAAAAAATGCTAAGAGATGACGCCCTTTCAGGGAAAGTCATCGTAGTGACAGGGGGAGGCAGTGGGCTAGGGAAAGCCATGACAACCTATTTTTTGGAATTGGGCGCCAAAGTGGCCATCACTTCTCGAAACTTAGAAAAGCTTCAAAATACTGCCCAAGAGCTTACTGAGCAAACTGGAGGCGAGTGTTTTGCAGTGGCTTGTGATGTTCGCGACTATGATCAGGTTGTTGAAATGCACAAACGAGTGATAGACAACTTGGGTACTGTTGATGTTTTGCTTAACAACGCCGCCGGAAACTTCATCTCACCCACCGAAAATTTATCTGCCAACGCCTTTGACACTATCATAGATATTGTTTTGAAGGGAACCAAAAACTGTACTTTGGTGTTTGGAAAACACTGGATCCAAACCAAACAAAAAAATGTAAACGTACTCAATATCATTACGACCTATGCTTTTACGGGCTCAGGCTATGTAGTGCCTTCTGCTGTTTCTAAAGCAGGCGTTTTGGCTATGACACGTTCGTTGGCAGTAGAATGGGCCAAATACGGAATGCGCTTCAACGCCATTGCACCAGGTCCCTTTCCAACCAAGGGTGCATGGGAACGTTTACTTCCGGGTCCTCTGGTCAAAAAATTTGACCCCGCAAAGAAAGTTCCTTTAGGTCGTGTAGGTGATCATCAGGAATTAGCCAACTTGGCGGCCTACATGGTTTCCGACTTTGGTGCCTATCTGAATGGCGAGACCATCGTGCTTGATGGCGGTGAATGGCTTAAAGGTGCTGGACAGTTCAATATGCTCGACAAAATCCCGAAAGCCATGTGGACCATGTTGCGTAAAATTATGTTGAAAAAAAAATAAACAAAAACTACGTTCACACCCTTCTTTTCCTCTTTTGAATTGCTATTTTTACTCCTTTCATTGTGAACACTGATGGGTAAAATAATCGCAGTAGCAAATCAAAAAGGAGGCGTGGGTAAAACCACCACCGCAGTCAATTTAGCCGCTTGTTTGGGCGTCCTCGAAAAAAAAGTACTGCTTATTGATGCAGACCCTCAAGCCAATGCCACTTCTGGGCTAGGTGTGGATATCCATCAGGTCGAAAAAGGCACCTACCGACTATTAGAACATACAGCAACTTTAAGTGAAATCATTAAAAACACAAATACTGCCAATGTTGACTTGGTGCCTGCTCACATTGACTTGGTTGCTATAGAAATTGAACTCGTTGACAAGCCCAAAAGAGAATATATGCTCCAAGATGCACTGCAAAATGCAAGAAGTCAATATGATTACATCATTATCGATTGTGCGCCTTCGCTCGGGTTGTTGACACTCAATGCACTCACAGCTGCTGATTCGGTACTGGTTCCCATCCAGTGTGAGTATTTCGCTTTGGAAGGACTTGGCAAATTACTCAACACCATTAAAAGTGTGCAACGCATTCACAACAAAGACTTGGACATAGAGGGTATGTTGCTAACAATGTATGATTCGCGTTTGCGACTCTCCAACCAAGTGGTAGATGAGGTTAAAAAGCATTTTAATGACATGGTATTTAAAACCATCATCCAACGCAATGTGAAGGTAGGAGAAGCACCTAGCCATGGGGAAAGTATTTTGTACTACGACAGCACCAGCAGAGGTGCTGAAAATTATTTAAATTTAGCCCATGAGGTTATATCCAAAAACAGTGTTTGATGGCTAAAGCAAACAAAAAGCAAGTATTAGGCCGGGGACTTTCGGCACTATTAAACGATCCTCAAAACGAAGCGACAACAGCAGACGATCAGATGATTGGGAATGTGATTGACCTCGATTTGTCTCAAATTGAAATCAATCCTTACCAGCCCCGTACCCATTTCAACCAAGATGCGCTTGAAGAGTTGGCGCGCTCCATTGAGGCTTTGGGAGTCATTCAGCCGATAACCGTTAGAAAAATCGCTTTTCAAAAATATCAGCTTGTTTCTGGAGAACGTCGTTTTCGTGCTTCCCAAAGTATCGGATTACAAAAAATACCCGCTTTTGTACGAATTGCCAATGACCAAGAGTCTTTGGAGATGGCTTTGGTTGAAAACATACAGCGAGAAGACCTTGACCCTATAGAAATTGCACTCTCCTACCAAAGACTCATCGAAGAAATTACCCTAACACAAGACGCTTTGAGCTTGCGGGTAGGAAAAAAGCGTTCGACCATCACCAATTACTTGCGTTTGTTGCGCTTAGACCCAATCATACAAACAGGAATGCGTGATGGTTTTATAAGCATGGGGCATGGTCGTGCTTTAGTGACTATTGATGACCGTTCTAAACAGCTCGACCTTTACGAAAAAATTCTTTCAAACGGGCTCTCTGTTCGTGCTACCGAAGCATTGGTGCAAAAAGGAAACCAGAAAGATTTAGGCAAAAAGACCAAACCTGAATCCCTACCAGAAAAAGAAATGTCTTATTACAAAAGGGTGTTCGGTAAAAAAGTACAGGTTCAGCTCAATTCTTCAGGAGGCGGTCGCTTGGTCATCCCTTTTTCTTCAAAAAAAGAACTCAAAGAAATCACCAAAAAAATCAAAGGTGCGGACTAGTCTTTTTTGTTTGTTTCTAATTTTTAGTTTTCTAGGCACCTATGGCCAAGACAAGAAAGAAAACCTATCTACCTATGAAATAGACCCTTTGAGGCCTTCAAAAGCAGCTTTTTATTCTGCAGTCATACCGGGACTAGGTCAGATATACAACAAAAGATATTGGAAGGTTCCGTTGATTTACGGCGGACTTGGTGCTTCGATTTATTTTTATGATTTTAACCAACGTAATTACAAACGCTATCGCAATGCCTACAAGCGACGTTTGGCCGGATATTCAGATGATGAATTTCAGGAACTCTTTACTGATGACAATAGACTGTTGGATGGGCAAAATTTCTATAAACAAAATCGAGATCGCTCCATGCTATTTATCATTGGTACCTATTTACTAAATATACTGGATGCCAACATAGACGCACACCTCAAACAATATAACGTAAATGATAATTTGAGCTTACAACCCACCATCGAACAAAACACCTTTACCAACGATATGCAATGGGGCGTGGCCCTGACTTTAGATTTTTAAACACATGAAAATAGCACTTTTGGGATACGGACGCATGGGCAAAGCCATAGAAAAAATTGCATTGCAGAGAGGTCACGAAGTGGTTGCCAAAATTGACAAAGACAACCCCTTAGACTCTTTAAACGACGCCGATGTAGCCATCAATTTTAGCATTCCAAATGCGGCTTTGGCCAATATTACCAATGCGCTCAACTCGGGTATTCCTGTAGTTTGTGGTACCACAGGCTGGTTGGAGCACAAAAAAGAGGTCGATGCATTGTGCAACAAACTTGAGGGGGCTTTTTTGTATGCCTCTAATTTTAGTTTGGGCGTCAATCTATTTTTTGAGCTCAATAAAAAATTGGCTAACTACATGAAGCCTTTTACTGATTATAAAGCTGAGATTGAGGAAATTCATCACACCCAAAAACTCGATGCCCCTAGTGGCACAGCCATTACCTTGGCTGAGGGTATCATTGAAAACAGCACCCAAAGCCAATGGCATTTGGAAGGAGAAAGCGGATTGGGTATTCCAATTAGAGTACTTCGTGAGGATGAAGTACCAGGTACCCACACGGTGAGTTACCGATCAGAAATTGATTCCATAGACATTACCCATACTGCCCACAACCGTACCGGGTTTGCCTTAGGTGCAGTGGTGGCAGCTGAATGGATTTTGGGCAAAAAAGGTGTCTTTGGCATGAGGGACGTATTGGGTCTATAAGCATGCCTAGCTTGATATTTTTATTATTTTCGTCAGTCAAAACCTATATGTTATGACTTTTACCGAATGGTTCTATTTTTTCCTAACCATACAAGCAGTTCATTTTTTAGGCACCTGGAAACTCTACACCAGAGCTGGTCAGGCCGCATGGAAAGCCGCCGTACCCATCTATAATGCCATTGTCTTGATGAAAATCATCAACCGCCCGCGCTGGTGGGTGGTGTTGCTTTTTTTACCTATAATCAACCTAATTATGTTTCCGGTAATTTGGGTAGAAACCTTAAGAAGTTTTGGAAAAAACAGTAGCCTTGACACGCTTTTAGGTATTGCAACGCTAGGGATGTATATCTATTACATCAACTACGCAACAGAAGAAAACTACGTTGAAAACCGCAGTTTGAAACCCAGAACAGCTTTTGGTGAATGGGTAGGTTCTATATTGTTTGCTGTGGTCATTGCCACCCTTGTACACACCTATTTTATTCAACCCTATATCATTCCGACCGGCTCATTGGAAAAAACCCTACTGACCGGTGACTTTCTTTTTGTTAGCAAATACCACTACGGTGCACGAATGCCGATGATTCCCACATCGGTTCCTTTTATCCATAACAAAATAAAGCTGGGCAACTTTGTTGCTCCTTCCTACACCGATCTCATTCAGCTCCCGTACTGGAGACTTCCGGGGCTCACTGAGGTGGAAAGAAATGACATCGTAGTGTTCAATTATCCTGCCCACGATATTGATGATCTGGGAGACGGAGC
>JBMYLY010000050.1:0-9230 GCA_049596815.1 Flavobacteriaceae bacterium
CAGTTAATATTTGACTAAATAAAAATGGGGAAACAAACAATCCAAAGAGGAGAAGAAAACGTTTTTTCATATCATAAAAATAAAAAAAATAAACGAGTTGAGGGATGAGTCATATGATACGCCAACAAATTACCAAGCATCCCCAAAAACGATTGCCAGCGTTTGAAAGACAGCTCCATGGTTGAACAGTCGAACTTTAAGCCTATTTGGTTGAAGATATATTTTTGCTCAAATGCCATACTAAATTAGAAAGCAAACATGCCAGATGGTTTCTAAAATTCGGGTACTTCATTTACAGAACATTCTCTTCTAACTATTTAGGTTACCTTTGCCGCCTCTTATGACAGATTTTTCTTTTTTGGGAATCAATCCCAATCTACTAGAGGCAATCAACGCCTTGGGATTTCAATCTCCTACCGAAGTACAGCAAAAAGCGATACCCATATTATTAGAAAATAAAACCGATATAGTTGTACTTGCTCAGACTGGAACTGGCAAAACAGCTGCGTTTGGTTTGCCCATGCTTCAACAAATAGACACAAAAAGCAAAGCAACTCAAGGGCTTATTATAGCCCCCACACGGGAGTTGTGTATGCAGATTAGCAAAGAGATTACCAAATACGCATCGTCTATAAAAGGGCTAAATATTGTGCCGGTCTATGGAGGTGCGAGTATTCATGACCAAGCCAAAAAAACCAAAAAAGGGGCGCAAGTCTTGGTAGCCACTCCTGGCCGTATGCAGGATATGATTCGAAGAAAATATGTTGACATATCGTCTGTGTCTATATGTGTGCTAGATGAAGCAGACGAAATGTTAAACATGGGCTTTAAGGAAGACATCACAAACATACTGTCTCACACTCCCATTGATAAACAAACATGGCTTTTCTCAGCAACCATGCCCAAAGAGGTGGCTCGAATTGCGAAAGAGTTTATGTACAAACCTGCCGAAGTAACCATTGGCATTAAAAACGCCGCATCAGCAAATATTAATCACGAGTACTACTTGGTTGCAGGAAGAGAGCGTTACAATGCGCTTAAGCGACTCTCAGACACCCACCCCGATATTTATTCTATCGTGTTTTGCCGCACCAAGCGCGACACGCAGCGGGTTGCAGAAAAGCTTATTGAAGATGGTTATAATGCAGGCGCTTTGCATGGGGATCTCAGCCAAAACCAGCGTGACTTGGTGATGAAGGCCTTTCGTGCGCAGCAAATCCGAACGCTTGTTGCCACAGATGTAGCTGCCCGAGGGATTGATGTAGATAACATCTCGCATGTCATCCATTATCAATTGCCAGACGAAATAGAAACCTACACACACAGAAGTGGCAGGACAGGACGCGCGAGTAGCACCGGAACTTCCATGATTATTCTCACCAAAGGAGAGTTGGGAAAAATCAGAACCCTTGAACGTATCATTAATGCCAAAATATCAGCCCAAGAAATTCCTGACGTGAGTGCCATATTGTCAAAGCAGTTGCATCATTTTGCTGAAAAAATAAAAGCCACAAAAGTTGGGTCTGATATTGACCCTTATTTGGAAGAAGCAAATGAAATTTTTGATGCCTTTTCTAAAGAAGAGCTTATAAAAAAGTTGATGTCGGTTGAGTTTAACAGACTACATACCTATTATCAAAAGCAATCGAGCAGCATCTCAAAAATAGAATCCGACAAAAAGTCCACAAGCAAAAAGTCAGACGCCCGATATACCATCAATATTGGAGCTAGAGATGATTACAACTGGAAACACCTAAAATCCTTTTTGGTCGATTTTCTTTCATTAGATGCAGATGATGTTTACCACGTGGATGTGATGCAAAATCATGCCTATTTTAACACCGCACTTGACAAAAAAGAATATGTGTTGGCAGCATTTGATGACCTTACATTAGACGGAAGGTCTATCAACGTGCGATTGACGGAAAAAAGAGGTCAACACCTGCAAAAAAGCGGCGATGGTTTTTCAAATAAAAGAAGCCAAAAATCTGACCGCTATAACAAACAGCGAAAATCCGACACCTTCTTTGGCGGAAAGAAAAAAAGCAAAAAACCCAAATCCAAAAGAAAAAAGGGGTTTAGGTTTTGATATTTCAAGAGGAACCCCCAATTTGTTATTTTGCTTCAGGCACAATTTCAATACCAAATCCACCACCAGCAGCGGTGTGAATTTTCAATGTGGTTTTGTGAGAGATTTTTTGTTTTTCAATGATATAAGCTTGGGGATTGGTTTGGTAATTTGCCTCAGGTGCATCCCTGTAAATGGTAGCTTCGTAACGAGTGCCAGGCTCCAAAAAAGAGCAATCCACAACCGCTTTTCGAGGGTCATATCCGTTGCTGTTTCCAACAAACCACTTGGGGCTGCCTTTGGCTTTGCGCGCTATGGTGATATAAGCACCAGGTTCAGCTTCTAAATAAACAGACCGGTCCCAATCTATAGCCACATTTTTAATGAATTGAAAGGCATCTTCAAACCGCACGTAGTGTTCGGGTAAGTCTGCGGCCATTTGAAGGGGCGAATACATTACCACATAGAGTCCAAGCTGATTGGCCAAGGTAGTATTTACGCGAGACCCATTGTTGGGATTTAGTTTGCTAATATCCATTTCAAAAATCCCCGGCGTATAATCCATCGGTCCTCCGATTTGGCGAGTAAAAGGCAAGATGGTAGTGTGGTTGGGTTTGGATCCGCCGAATGCCTGAAATTCTGTACCTCGGGCAGACTCATTGGCGATCATGTTGGGATAGGTACGCGCGATCCCTGTGGGCCTGACTGCCTCATGGGCATTGACCATAATTTCATAGTCTGCTGCCTTTTGAATCGCATATAGATAATGGTTGACCATAAACTGGCTGTAATGGTGTTCACCACGAGGGATAATATCACCCACATAACCACTTTTCACCGAATTGTAGCCATGTTTTTTCATAAACTGGTAGGCCTTGTCAATATGGCGTTCGTAATTTCTCACCGACGAGGAGGTTTCGTGATGCATCATCAGTTCGACTCCTTTGGATGCTGCATAGCTGTTAAGACCTATTACATCAAAATCCGGATAGGGTGTGGTAAAATCAAACACATAGTCTTTGGAGTGTCCAAACCAATCTTCCCATCCAACATTCCAACCTTCTACCAAAACAGCATCAAACCCATGTTGGGCTGCAAAATCAATGTATTTTTTTACATTCTCATTGTTGGCAGCATGGGTGCTGTTGGGTTTTGCATTTTCGATGTCTGTCACACCTAGCTTTACACCTGCATATTGGTCTGTATAGCTCCACGAACTTTTTCCGGTGATCATTTCCCACCAAACTCCTACATATTTGATAGGGCGTATCCATGAGGTATCTTCAATAGCACAAGGATCATTGAGGTTATAGGTCATTCGAGAAGCCAATATGGTACGGGCATCTTCACTAGCCATGATCGTACGCCAAGGTGTGTTATGTGGCGCTGTCATATAGGCCATATTCCCCAATGCATCGGGGGTTAGCCACGACTCAAAAGTAAAAGTCTCAGGCAATAAATTCAGATGCATGGCCGGATATTCAATCAAAGCCGCTTCGTGTATGTTGATATACAAGCGGTCATCCGTTTTCATCATCAACGCAGTCTGGACTCCAGTTCTCGAAAATTGTTCCTGAGAGGCATTGTCTGTCAATGCAATGTCAAAGAGTTTCTCAATTTGAGATAATTTCGAAGTGGTGTAATCGTATTCTTGGCTATCGTAGTCACCGGGAATCCAAAAAGCTGTATGATCCCCACTCATGACAAACTGCGTTTTTTCTTGTTTGATGACAAAGTTGCCAAGTTGGCTTTGTTGTGGAAATTCGTAGCGAAACCCGACCCCTTCATCAAAAACACGAAACCGAATATTCATACGCCTATTTGATGATTCTTGTACTAAGAAAACCAGCATTTCGTTGTAGTGATTTCGGATGGTGCTTTCTTCGCCCCACACCGGTTCCCACCACTGGTCTTGGGTGTCATATTGTATGTCGGAAATTTGAAAACCCACCATCAAATCCGAGTCGTTTTTGAGCTCAAACCCCAGACGGCTTGGCAATATCACTTTTTGATTGTTATAGGACATTTCATAGATGGGTTGCCCCATTTCGTTGACAGAAAACAACAATTGGGTTTTTCCATCGGGTGAGAGGCATTCTTGCGCATGGTTTGTAAAGGCAACAAAAAGGAAAAAATAGCAGAGGAGTTTGTTCATTTTATGCAAGTTGTCAGCTGTTTTATTGTTTAATGAGTAAATGGCATTGCCAGGCTTGTAAGCTCATACCAGACACTATGGTGACTTCTTTGCCAGTAAGCAAGTCGAGATAAGTACCCGAAAAGGGAAGTTCTGCAATTTGCACACTGTCAGACAGATTCCCGACAAACAACAGGCTTTCAGTTTCAGTTGAACGTTTAAAAGTCAGGAGGTTCACATTGGAGTTTTTTATCCATTCAAACGCCCCGGGTTGTTGCCCAATGTTGAGTGCAGTATTCTCTTTTTTAATCTGGTTGAGTTTGCTATACAAATCTTTAAATGGATGACTTTTCTTTTCAATGAAGTCTTTTTCAAAAAAGGCCAATCGCTTGTCCAATCCAAACTCTTGCCCTCCATAAATAAGAGGCATCCCGGGCATGGCATAGCTCAAAACACCCATGACTTCTGCAGCAGCACCCATGCGTTCGAAAACGGTTCCATTCCATGAATTTTCATCGTGGTTCGTCGTAAAATTCATTTGCGCATGATTGGGGTCGTGTGTGTTTTGAATATCCTCCAAATGCTTTCCCAAATCACTGGCTGTTTGTTTGCCTTGAGCAATTTGGTTGAGTAAATGATGGGTGTGCCAGCCATAGGAAGTATCAAAAAGGGTAATGAGTTCATGCCCCCCTTTGTGGTTGGCATCCGACTCTGCTAACATAAACACAGGCTTGGTAGCTTGAAGTCTTTTGATGGCTTTGTCCCAAAAAGCTGTCGAAATATTATAGGCAGCATCACATCTGTAACCATCGACCCCTACTTCCTCGACCCAATAGGCCATGTCGTCCTCAAGTGCTTGTAGCATGTTGGGGTTAGAAAAATCAAGTCCGGCTACGTCGGTCCAGTCTGGATTTGGCGGAATGATATTACCTGCCTCATCCTTAATGTACCAGTCTGGGTGTTGGCCTACCCAAGGGTGATCCCATGCGGTATGACCTGCCACCCAATCCAATATGACAAACATACCTTCTTCGTGGATACTTTGCACCAAGGCTTTAAAATCTTCCAAATCACCAAACTCAGGGTTTATGCCCCTATAATCACTGATAGAATAATAACTTCCCAGACCACCCTTTCTGTTAAGAACACCAATGGGGTGGATGGGCATCAACCAAACGATGTCTACCCCCAATGCTTTGAGCTGAGGCACATAGGCCTGAAAAGCCTCAAACGTGCCAGCTTCAGTAAACTGCCGCACGTTGACCTCATAGATAACAGCGTTACTCATTCTTTCTTCCGAAAATATAGGTGTATTGGAAGATCCATTTTCATTTTGGCATGATATGATAAGAAAACTCGTGGCAATAAGTATAATAAAGTTGTGCATGACTATGGTGTTTTAAACGATATGATTTTGGTTGATTTGGCTGGAAGTGTTAGGGGCTTTGAAAACAACACGTCTTCTTTATGAAAGACGTCTTTTCCATTGGGCGTATCCCCAATACGCTCTGAAAAACGCCCGAAATCGATGGTTTGAGCTTCTTTGTTGGCATTGAGAATCACCATGATACTTTTTTCATCAGTATATCTAAAGTAAACATAGACTTCATTTTTAGGACTGTAATGAAGGGTTTTCCCATGGTGGATTACAGCTTCGTTTTTACGCCACTGAAAGAGTTTGGAAGTGAAATCATAATACTGATTTTCGATTTGGGTTCTGCCGGTTTTGGTAAAAGCGTTACGTGGGTCTTCGGGCCAACCACCCGGAAAATCACGACGCAAATCGGCATCCCCCTTTTCTTTGGCGCCTTTCATGCCAATTTCTGTACCGTAGTAGGTTTGTGGTACACCTCGTATGGTAGCCATTAAGGTCGTGACAATCTGATAGTCTCTGAAGTCAGTTAAGATTTCGTTGATACGCGTAGTGTCGTGATTTTCCAAAAACACCATCAGATTGTTTGGCGTTGCATACACAAAGTCGTTTTGAATTACCTTGTAAATTTTGTTCATCTTCTGATCCCACCAAGGAGTCTCACCAACAAAAGCTTCATGTATGGCATTATAAAGCGCAAAATCTTTGACGTGTGTAACCTGTGAATTAAAACCACTCATTGCGGCGATGGGGCTGTCTTTTTGCCAATAAGACAGATGCAGCGGGTTCATCAACCAGCTTTCAGCCACAATGCTAAAATGGGGATATTCGTCCATTATGGCTTTGGACCACTGGGTGACTTCATCACGACTGTTATAGGGGTAGGTGTCCACTCGAAATCCAGAAAGGTCGGCATACTCTACCCACCAAATGGCATTTTGAATAAGGTATTTCAACAATTGAGGTTGTTGCTGATTTAGGTCGGGCATGCTTTCCACAAACCAACCCTTGACCATTTCCTTTTTGTCTATTTCTGAGGCATAGGGATCAGAAAAAATTTCTTTCGCATGGCTCGATGGGGTAAATTCTTCCCATTGGTTGATCCAATCTGAAGAAGGCAGATCTTTTATCATATAATGCTCTAAACTCCAGTGGTTTACAACATAGTCCATGATGAGTTTCATGTTGCGTTTTTTCAAAGCCTCAGACAAGTGTTTGTAGGTCTGATTGCTGCCGAACCGTCGGTCTATTTGATATACATCGCTGGCCGCATACATATGGTATGAACCTTTAGGGTCGTTGTCTTCGACTACGGGGGTGTTCCAAATGGCTGTTACGCCCAAATCCTCAATGTAATCAAGGTTGTCTATAATCCCTTGCAAATCGCCACCGTGTCTGGCCCATGGATCGTTCCTGTTGGGTTTATCTGCCAAGTCTGGATGAGCATCATTATTTGGGTCACCATTGGCAAAACGATCAGGCATGATAAGGTAGATAAAATCTGAGCTATCAAAACCTTTTCGCATCGCAGACCCTGCACGACGTGTATGAATTTCATAGGGAACAGAGATTGCAGGTTTTGTGTCATGATGTAACGTCAGCTCATGGAGACCCACAGTGGTATTGGTCAGATCGAGATAGACAAATGCATAATTGGGACTTTCCAAATGAACCACCTTTGAAACAGTTAAATTTTCTGAGGTGATTGTGTAGGAGCTCAAGTCGTCTCCATAGAGGGTAATCATGAGTGTGGCGTCTTTCATGCCTTCCCACCAAAACGGGGGCTCTACTTTTTGAACTTGTCCATAGGTTAGTTGTGAGAGTCCTACCCAAATCAAGAAAAACACAAATTTTTTCATAGAGACTCGTTTAGAATGAGAGACTTTTCTGGCTCAAGTGTCATGGGCTTGCCATAGAGAAAAACTTCCAGAGGTTCCGTGCCGTAGAGTTTGCAAGTGGCTCCTTTTTTGGTTACACGTACTTGAATGATTTGATTGCGAAAGTTGATATTAAAAGAATATCCTTTCCATTGTTTGTGGATTTGTGGGTTTAGATGCAAATGGTTATCCACAACGCGCATCCCACCAAAACCTTCTACAATACTCATCCATGTACCCGCCATCGAGGTAATATGTAAACCCTCTTCTACCTCACAATTAAAGTCATCTAGATCAAGTCTTGAGGTACGCAAATACATTTCATAAGCCTTATCTGTACGCCCCAATTGGGTTGCAAGAATAGCATGTATAGATGGGGACAAGGAAGATTCATGAACCGTAAGAGGTTCGTAAAAATCAAAATGTCTCGCCAACTCTTCTTTTGTAAAGTCCGAAGCAAAGAAGTAAAATCCTTGCAGCACATCGGCTTGCTTGATATAGGGAGACCGCAATATTTTATCCCATGACCAGTGTTGGTTGATAGGCCGCTCTGCAGGGTCAATCAAACTTGCTGGGAGCATTTCTTTGTCTAAAAAATTGTCTTGTTGGAGGTAAATATTTAATGACGCATCAAAGGGCAAATACATATCATTAGCGATGTGTTTCCATTGCTCATTTTCATCCCCTTTTAGTCCGGTTCGAAGTCGGATGCGTTTGTAATCATCTGGATGGTTCTTTTTAATTTCATCCACTTTTTGAGCAGTATACTCCAAGCACCATTTGGCAGCATAGTTGGTATACCAATTGTTGTTAATGTTGTTTTCGTATTCGTTAGGACCGGTTACGCCAAGAATGACAAATTTATCTTTGGGTTTTGAAAAGCTGCTGCGCTGTTCCCAAAACCGTGCAATGGCGATGAGTACTTCTAGACCCATCTCACGTATGTAAGTTGTATCTCCGGTATAGCGTTCGTAGTTGAAAATCGCGTAGGCGATAGCGGCATTGCGATGAATTTCTTGGAAGGTGATTTCCCATTCGTTATGGCATTCTTCTCCGTTCATTGTCACCATAGGGAAGAGCGCAGCGCCATTGTTGAGACCTAGTTTTTCAGCGTTTTCAATCGCCTTTTCCAAATGATTGAAACGATATCGCAACAAGTTTCGGGCAACAAATTTATCTTTCGTCGCCATATAAAAGGGCAAGCAATAGGCTTCTGTGTCCCAGTAAGTGCTTCCTCCGTATTTTTCTCCTGTAAACCCTTTGGGGCCTATATTCAACCTTGCATCCGCACCTGTGTAGGTTTGGTTGAGGTGAAAAATATTAAAACGAATGGCTTGTTGGGCTTTTTGATCCCCAATGATTTCAATGTCAGACATGGTCCAAATGTCTTCCCATACCTTACAATGATCACCAAACAACGTGTCATATCCTTTCTTTAACGAATCAGAAATCAGGGTTTGGGATCTTGCTACAAGTTGATTTGAGGGATGGTTGGTAGACACGACATAGCCCCCAAACTTAAGAACATGCATAGAGTCTCCGGAATGCATTTCTTGGGTGTAGGAGTGACCAAGATGGTTGGAGCTATAAGAAGATTTTGTCAAGTCACCGACGGTCTTCCCATTCACAAAAAACTGATTGTGTGCATAGGTGCACACCTGAAAATGAGTTTTGTTGGTTTTTGATTGTAGAAACAAAGATTCCGCTTCAGCTTTGATGTCCTCATGATGCCAAAAAGGATCTTCCCAGTTGCTGTCGTTGTTTTTTATGTTGCCATCG
>JBMYLY010000051.1:0-9208 GCA_049596815.1 Flavobacteriaceae bacterium
GCGACACACGGTAGGAGGCACCGAAGCCGAATTGGACGCTTCTTCTTTGGCACCGGGTATGTATCTGTTGCAGTTGCGTAGCGAAGGCCGCCAAGCGGTAAAGACTTTGGTTAAGGAGTAACTAAACTGAAATATACTTACATTTGGTAAGTGCGGACGGCTGTTGTGCCGTTCCAATAAAATATTATGAAGTTTACAGCGCTTATAGAACACTCAAAAGATGGATGGTATGTAGGTCAATTGGAAGAATTGCCCGAAGTCATCGCACAAGGCAAATCCATAGCGGAATTAAAATCCAATCTACTGGAGGGGCTAGGTTTGGTGCTTGATACTCCAAAAATTTAAAGAATGATAAAAAATTTATTGATTGCCTTTTTGTTGACACCCTTTGTGTTGTTGGCCCAAAATGATCTCCTAGCCGATTTGGAGGCCGAACTGCCCAAAGAAAACACCTATGCAGAAGCTGCTTTTAAAGGGCTTAAAATCATCAACCTTGAATCCACTAAAATGGCGGAGCAGGGCGCGCTCTACTTTATCGTGGCCCACCGCTTTGGAAGTGTCAAAAATGGTCTGGATGATTTTTTTGGCCTTGACAGTGCCATTACCAAACTCCAACTGATATACGGCATCACTGATGGGCTCAACGTAGGGCTGGCACGGTCGTCTTTTCAAAAAACCTATGGACTACACACCAAGTTCAGGCTTTTGCGCCAACAAGAAGAAGACATGCCTTTTACACTGGGTGTATATGGCTTAACAACCGTCAACACGGCCTTGGACAAAGCCTTTTTGCCTGACCTGGAATTCAACCACAGGCTTACCCACACGGCCCAATTGTTGATCTCTCGTAAGTGGAGCGAAAAACTATCGCTGCAGCTTTCACCCACCTATATGCACGAAAACCTGACGACTATTAGCACCCAAGAAAACGGACAGTTTATCATGGCCATGGGCGGGCGTTACAAACTCAACAAACGGGTGAGTCTCAATGTAGACTATGGCCTGCATACCAACCGCAGTGACGATGCGCCTTACAACAACCCTTTTTCTGTGGGCTTAGATATAGAAACAGGCGGGCATGTGTTTCAGCTTCATTTTACCAATGCCCAATCGATGTTTGAAAACGGCTTTTTTGGCCAGGCTGCTGGAGACTGGTCGGAGGGCGATGTGTATTTCGGATTCAACATCAGCCGCGTGTTTGATTGGTAGGGGTATTTTTTTCCATTTTATAAGGCGATATACACACTTTCGTCTTAATTTTGCTTAGCTAAACAACAAACTATGTCTGCTTTTGACGTTGCCGTTATCGGTTCGGGCCCCGGAGGCTATGTGGCCGCCATTCGTTGCGCCCAACTGGGTATGAAAACTGCCCTGATTGAAAAATACAACACCCTTGGGGGGACTTGCCTCAATGTGGGTTGTATTCCTTCGAAATCTCTTTTAGATTCTTCTCACCATTACGAAGATGCTGTCAAGCATTTTGCCACCCACGGGATTGATATAGACGGAGAAGTTAAGGTCAACCTCAAGCAGATGATGAGCCGCAAAAGCAGTGTGGTAGAACAAACCACCAAAGGCATCAACTATTTGATGGATAAAAACAACATCACCGTCTTTCAAGGTGTGGGCAGTTTTGTAGATGCCACCCATATCCAAATTAGCGGTGAAAAGACCGAAACCATTGAGGCCAAACACAGCATCATTGCCACGGGTTCCAAGCCGGCTTCTTTGCCATTTATCGAGATAGACAAAGAACGTATCATCACCTCAACAGAAG
This sequence comes from Flavobacteriaceae bacterium, assembly GCA_049596815.1. Taxonomy (GTDB): domain Bacteria; phylum Bacteroidota; class Bacteroidia; order Flavobacteriales; family Flavobacteriaceae; genus UBA724. The sequence goes on from JBMYLY010000051.1 coordinate 1,778, forward strand.
CCTTGTCGCTTAGCGAAATCCCCAAACACATGGTGGTTATCGGAGGTGGGGTTATTGGTCTGGAATTGGGGCAAGTCTACCGTCGTTTGGGCGCAGAGGTTTCTGTGGTCGAATACGCAGACCGCATCACGCCAACCATGGACGCATCACTTTCCAAAGAATTGATGAAAGTCCTAAAGAAGCAAGGTGTCAAGTTCTATGTATCGCATCAGGTCAATAAAGTGACCCGCAAAGGCGATCAGGTGCAGATTACAGCACTGGACAAAAAAGGTGCCGAGGTGTCTTTTGAAGGCGATTATTGTCTGGTCTCTGTAGGTAGAAAACCCTACACAGCCGGATTGAATGCTGAAGCTGCCGGTGTGGCACTCAACGACAAAGGACAGGTGGAGGTCAACGAAAACCTTCAGACCACAGCTTCTAATATTTACGCCATAGGCGATGTGGTTCGCGGAGCCATGTTGGCCCATAAGGCCGAAGAAGAAGGGGTGATGGTGGCCGAACTTTTGGCCGGTCAACACCCGCATATCGATCACAACCTAATTCCCAACGTGATTTATACTTGGCCCGAGGTGGCATCTGTAGGAAAGACTGAAGAACAGCTCAAAGCTGCCGGTGTTTCTTATAAATCAGGACAGTTTTCTATGCGTGCTTTGGGACGTGCCCGTGCCAGTATGGACACAGACGGTTTTGTTAAAATATTGGCGGACAGTGCCACAGACGAGGTATTGGGCGTTCATATCATTGGTGCCCGCGCAGCCGATTTGATTACTGAGGCTGTTACCGCCATGGAGTTTAGGGCATCGGCCGAGGACATTGCCCGTATGAGCCATGCGCATCCTACCTATGCCGAAGCGGTAAAAGAAGCTGCTTTAGCCGCCACAGAAAATCGCGCATTGCACGTCTAAGCTGTATTTCTTTCTTATAGTAGATCAATACCAACCCGCTTACACCAACCACAAAGGCCACGGCACCTATGATGGCTGTTTGCCAATCGAGGCTGTATTTTAGGAATTTGTACAAGCCCAAACCTGTTAGGCTTCCATACAATACAAAATAGTGTACGATGTAGAGCGACAACGTTTTGGTTCCGATTTGTTGCCAAAAACTGTGTTTGAGCAAGGGTTGTAGAAACATGAACAACCCAAACAAGACAAATACATCCCCCAATCTGATAAACAAAAAGTTGTTGTTTGCTACATTTTTGAATAGCTCAATATCCATTAAATATCCCATTCGATTCAGTCCCCAAGAGGAAGAGAAGATAAGCCATGCACCTAGAAGCATAAAACCGCCTGCCCAAAGTTTGGAGGTGTTGTGATGGGTTTTAAACACACAAGCGATGGCAGCCCCAATGGTCACATATCCCAACCATGGAAACAGGTAGAAAACCCCTCCATTGCCTTTGGTCAAATAGCCGGCTACAAACTGCGGTAGGTTTTCGAAAATATACCCGCTATAGATGGGTTGGGTCAAAAACACGATCAAGCCAAAACCCAAAAAGAACGCAAACATGGTTTTTTTATAGCGATGGAGTGCTGCATATGCCAACAATACAAACACCAACCCCAGTGCGATGATATGCAGTACATCGGGTTGAATGAATGAGGAATTGAGCTTTCCTTTGAATAGGGTAGGGAGGTTCAGGCGCAAGGCATAGCCCCAAAGTATGAGTTCAAAAGCGCGTCGCAATCCTTTACTGATTCTAGGGTTTTTTAAGCCTTGAAGAGGGTTTCTAAACAGCAAAAAGGCAAACACCCACCCTGTTATGGTAAAAAACAAAGGCGCGGTAAAGCCTCTGCAGTACAACCAAAAGCGATAGCTATAATGCCCCATATCTTTAAAAGCGGGGTCTAGCAGGCCACTGATAAAATGGCCCTGCAACATCATCAAAATAGCAAAGGCACGTACGGCATCTAGAAAATAGAGCCGCACTTTGGGCGGTATGTCAGTATTGGCGGTCAAATTTTTCGCGAATGGCTTCGAGCTTCAAATGACCCAAACTGCCTATATGACTGTGTTGGGCTTTTTTGGAAGGGATGAATTCACCTTTTTCGATGGCATCACCTATTTTTTTGTAAGCATCTCTAAAAGGAATGCCCTGTTGTACCATTTCATTGAGGGCATCCACGCTAAACAGGTAATCGTATTTTGGGTCTTCGAGTATGTCTGATTTTACTTGTACTTGCCTGATGCTAAAAGCCGTCATTTGCAGACAGTCTTTGATTTCATCGATGGCATGCAGTATGGGACCTTTAAACAATTGCATTTCTCTGTGATAGCCACTGGGCAAGTTGGTCAGCATCATGGCCATTTGGTTGGGCAGCGCTTGTAGGGCGTTGCATTTGCCTCGGATCAACTCAAAAACATCAGGGTTTTTCTTGTGAGGCATGATGCTAGAGCCGGTGGTCAATTCTTGAGGGAAAGTGAGAAAATCAAAGTTCTGACTCATATACAAACACACATCCATAGCGAATCTGCTCAACGTACTTGCAAGATTGGCGATACCGAAAGCCAAGTTTTTTTCAATTTTTCCTCTTGCCATCTGCGCAGCGACCACATTGATTTTTAATGCGGAAAAATCCAAGGCTTGTGTGGTATGCTCCCGATCGATAGGAAATGAACTGCCATATCCGGCGGCACTCCCTAAAGGGTTTTGATCGCACAGGGTGTAGGCTGCATTCATCACTGCCAAATCATCGACCAAAGATTCTGCATAGGCTGAAAACCACAAACCAAAGGAAGAAGGCATGGCAATTTGTAAATGCGTATAGCCGGGCAACAATACTTCTTTATGGGTGTCTGCCAACTCCATCAATACCTCAAACAATTCTTTGGAGATGCTTTTAATAGCTTTGATTTCATCTTTAAAATACAGTTGAAGCGCGACCAATACTTGATCATTTCTAGATCTTGCCGTATGAATCTTCTTACCCACTTCACCCAGTTTTTGGGTAAGCTCATATTCGATTTTTGAGTGCATGTCCTCAAAACTTTCCTCTATTGTAAAATCACCTGATGCGATGTCTTCCATCAAACTGTCCAAGCCTTTTTCTAGCAAAACCACCTCATCGTTGGTAAGCAATCCTACCTTACCCAACATTTGGGCATGGGCTTTGGAAGCTTGTACATCGTAGGGTGCCAATCGCAAATCCCAATGGCGGTCTTCACCCACCGTAAACCTGTCGATGTCTTGGTGAACTTGAGTCAATGATTTTTGCCAAATTTTCATAATATGGGTTTAAAGAACTTTTTCCAACAGTTGAATATACAATTTTACAGCTTCTTCAATTTCATGTACATAGATGTATTCGTCTGCTGTATGGGAACGTTTTGAGTCTCCAGGCCCCAATTTGAGTGATGGACAAGAAAGAGCTGCTTGATCTGAAAGGGTAGGGGAGCCATAGGTGTTTCTTCCCAAAGCAACACCCGCTTGCACCAATGCATGGTTTTTATCGATAGAAGAAGACCCTAAGCGCAAGGACCTTGGAGTAACACTACAAGGGGCTTGCCCGACGATATCGGCAATTTCTTGGTTGGTATAGCAGTCGTTGACCCTTACATCCAATACGATTTGCACTTGCGCAGGAACGACATTGTGTTGACTACCAGCAGCAATCTGGGTAACGGTGAGCTTTACGGGCCCTAAGGATTCAGATACTTTTTCGAATTGCAAATCTTCAAACCACCGAATCACATCTACAGACTTGACGATGGGATTGTCATTGTTGGGGTGGGCAGCATGCCCAGGAGTACCTTTGACAACCGCATCAAACACAACCAGCCCTTTTTCTGCTATGGCCAACTGCATTTGAGTGGGTTCTCCTACGATGGCCACATCTATTTCAGGTAATATTTTTAACAGACTGTTTAGTCCGTTAGGACCCGAACTTTCTTCCTCTGCCGTAGCTGCCAAAACCAAGTTGTAAGCAAGGTCTTTGTGTTCATAAAAATAGGTAAATAAGGCAATGAGCGAAACCAAAGCCCCCCCTGCATCGTTGCTTCCCAATCCGTACAACCTACCCTGATGAACATCAGCTTTGTGCGGATTGCGCGTGTAGGCTTTGTTGGGTTTTACAGTATCGTGGTGGGAATTCAATAACAAATAAGGCTTCGCGGGGTCATGGTGTTTGTTAAACGCAAACACATTGTTCATGCTGCGTTGGGTTTCGATGCCGTATTTGGCCAACCAAGCTTGTATACAATCTGCCGTATCTGATTCTTCACTCGAAAAAGAGGGAATTTCTATCAGGTCACAGAGCAACTGTATGGCGTTTTTTGTCAAATCTGCTTGGTTCATAAGTGCAAACTTGTTTTAAGTGTGTTTTGGTTTTTCAACATGTCTGTCTGACCTACAAATACTTTTTTCACCCCATTTTCAAGGGCATAAAAGCAGTTGTGGAGTTTGGGCAACATTCCATCGACAATGATTCCTTTGGCTTGAAGCGTTGACACTTCGTCTTTTTGAATGTGCTCAATGACAGATTCCGAATCATTAATATCCATGAGTACGCCTTTTTTCTCGAAGCAATAATGCAAATGTACCTCAAAATGTGAAGCCATGGCTGCTGCAATTTCAGCGGCTATGGTGTCTGCATTGGTATTGAGCAACTGGCCCTTTGTATCGTGTGTGATGGCACAAAATACCAAGGTGATATTGTCTTTGACCAATTTCTCAATAGCCCTATTGTTTACTGCCACCACATCACCGGCCCATCCGTAATCTACATCTGTGACAGGCCTTTTTTGGGCTTGAATCATATTCAGATCGGCTCCTGTGGCGCCCATGGCTTGTATTTGGTGTTTTTGGAGTTCAGCTACAATTTTTTTGTTTGCCAATCCTGCATAAACCATGACAGCAACATCCAAAGCGGCATCGTCAGTGATACGACGACCGTTGTGCATTTTGGCAGGGATCCCCAACTTGCTACACACTTCAGATGTGCGTTTTCCACCGCCATGCACCAAAATTTTATGCCCCTCCATGGCGGCAAAAGTTGCCAATGCCTGACTCAAATCGGTCGGATTTCCAATCAGATTGCCACCTATTTTAACCACATGAAGTTTATGCATCATCCAAGAGTGTTTTGAGAACCGCTTGGGCGGCATAGGTTCTGTTGTTGGCCTGTTCAATAACCAAGGATTTTGGGTGGTCTATCACCGCATCTGAAACTACCACATTGCGTCTGACGGGTAGGCAGTGCATAAAATAAGCATCATTGGTGTGCTGCATCTTTTTATCAGTCAACATCCAACTATCGTCTGTACGTAGAATTTTTCCGTAATCATCATATGCACACCAGTTCTTTACATATACCACATCGGCCTCCTTAAGAGCTTCTTCTTGGTTATATACTACCTTATTATTTCCTACAATTTCAGGATTGAGGTCATACCCCTCTGGGTGGGTAATGACAAACTCAGCGTCCTGATGCGCTATCATTCGAATAAAAGAATTGGCCACCGCATGGGGAAGTGCTTTTGGATGTGGCGCCCAACTCAATACGATTTTGGGCTTGCTTTTCTGAACTTTCTCTTTAAGGGTTAGTGCGTCTGCCAACGCTTGCAAGGGGTGTGCTGTCGCACTTTCCATGTTGACAATAGGCACAGAAGCATACTTGATAAAGCTATTGAGCACTTGTTCTGACTCGTCTTTTACTTTGTCTGTCAGGGTAGCAAAAGCTCTGATCGCAATCAAATCACAATACTGTGATACCACTTGTGCAGCCTCTTTGATATGCTCCGACCGCAACCCACTCATGATGGTACCATCTTCGTATTCAATCGCCCATGCCTCATTACTAAAGTTCATAACCATAACGTCTAAGCCCAACATTTTGGCCGCCTTCTGGGTACTGAGACGCGTGCGCAAACTCGGGTTAAAGAACAACAAACCGATGGTCTTGCGTGCACCCAACTGGGAAAAGGCGTGGGGGTTCGATTTTAGCTGAGATGCCAATTGAACCATCTGTGCCAAATCTGGCACGTCATTAAGGGTGAGCAATTGTTTCATGATAAGCATTTGTTTAGTGCATCGAAAAATAGGTCGATGTGTTTCTTTTTTATGTTCAATGGAGGGAGGATGCGAAGTAAGTTTTTATTGCTACTACCTCCAGTGAATATACGGTGCTCATAAATGAGCTTTTTTCGCAAATCATCTACCTCATGCTCAAATTCCAATCCGAGCATCAGACCTCTTCCCTTGATGTTTTTAACAGCCGGAATGTCAGCCGCCTTTTGTTTAAAGTACTCACCCATCTGATGGGCATGGGCTTGTAAGTTGGATTTTTTTAGCACTTCCAATACGGCCAATGACGCACGACAAGCCAAATGATTGCCACCGAAAGTGGTTCCCAACATGCCGTATTTGGCATCAATATCGGGGCGTACCAAAACCCCACCAATGGGAAAACCATTGCCCATACCCTTGGCCATAGAAATTACATGTGGTCGTATGGGATATTTTTGATAGGCAAAAAACGTACCTGTACGACCAAAGCCGGATTGTACTTCGTCGGCGATTAGGCAAACTCCGTATTTGTCACATAACTTTTCCATGCCTACCACAAATTCTTCTGTGGGTTCGTCCAAACCACCAACTCCTTGGATGGCTTCAAATATGACAGCACAAACATCTCCTTCTTTGAGTGTTGTTTCAAGACTTTTTAAATCATTGAAGTCCAAAAAAGTAACCTGATGTTGTTCGTTTAAGGGCGCGTTGATGTTGGGGTTGTCTGTAACAGCAACCGCAGCACTGGTGCGACCATGAAACGCATTTTTAAAAGCAACAACGCGATTTTTATTGGTCTGAAAAGAGGCCAGTTTAAGTGCGTTTTCGTTGGCCTCTGCGCCTGTACTACACAAGAATAGCTGGTAGCCCTCACAACAAGACTGTTCTATGATTTCATCTGCCAGCTGTTGTTGTAAAGGGTTTTGAATGGCATTAGAGTAAAACCCGATGCGATTGAGTTGTTGCTTGAGGGCCCTTTTGTAAGTGGGATGTCCGTGACCGATGGAAATCACCGCATGCCCCCCATACAAATCCAAGTATCTACGTCTATGTTTGTCATAGACATAAACACCCTTGGCCTTAACAGGCTCAACATCATACAGCGGGTATACATCGAATAGTGGCATATTTATCCTTTTGCGATGGTATTAATCTTGTTAAAGGAAGCGACAATTCCTCGAATCAAAGATGAACTGAGTCCTTGGTGTTCCATCTCATTCAGGCCTTCGATGGTACAACCTTGAGGAGTGGTCACCTTGTCAATTTCTTGCTCTGGGTGGGAGTCGGTTTCTATCAATAGGCTAGCTGCACCCAAAGCTGTGTACATCGACATTTTCATGGCTTCCTCTGCATCAAACCCCAATTGAACACCTCCTTGTGTGGTGGCTCGAATCAATCGCATCCAAAAAGCGATTCCAGATGCA
>JBMYLY010000052.1:0-9156 GCA_049596815.1 Flavobacteriaceae bacterium
CGCCCATAACATAGAATGGGAGGGGGGTCAACATAGCACGGAACGTATTTTGCAGGCCGATATTGTCGTGAAAAGCCCAGGCATTCCTCCCCATGTGCCTATTGTGACCGCCATAAAAGACAAAGGAATTGAATTGGTTTCTGAAATCGAATTTGCCAGTCGATACACAAGTGGAACCATTGTTGGGATCACTGGTACCAACGGAAAAACCACCACTGCCATGCTCGCACACCATGTGCTCAAATCTGCAGGAAAGTCTGTGGCATTAGCGGGCAATCTGGGTGTGAGTTTTGCCAAAGCAGTAGCTGATGAAAATCCGGATTATTGGGTGTTGGAGCTGAGCAGTTTTCAGTTGGAAGACCTTCGCGATTTCCATCCACATATAGCTGTCATGACCAACTTGAGTCCAGATCACTTGGATCGATATGACAACAACTATGATCGCTACGCTGATGCCAAGTTTAACATGCTTCAAAAGCAGACCTCGGAAGATTATTTTATCTACGACGCCAACGACAAAGACATTCAAAAAGGATTGCTGCGCAACGGACCAAAAAGCAAGTGCATCCCTTTTACAGAAACTACCATACATGATAAAAATTTAAAATCAATTGATATGAATACTATTGATAATGCCTCCCTTCGTGGCACTCACAACGCCAAAAATGCCATGGCCGCTGCGGCCATCGCCCAGTTGGTCAACATACGCAAAGAAACCATCAGGGAAAGCTTGCAGACTTTTCAAGGCGCCCAACACCGACTCGAACACGTATTACAGATCCTAAAAGTCGATTACATCAATGATTCCAAAGCCACCAATGTCAACGCGGCCTACTATGCATTGGAAAGCATGAACCGCCCAACGGTTTGGATTGTGGGTGGTGTGGACAAAGGGAATGACTACAGTGCTTTGATGCCCCTGGTGCGTCAGAAAGTAAAAGCGATCATCTGCTTGGGGTTGGATAATGAAAAATTGATCGATGTGTTTTCACCTGCTGTCAATTTGATGGTGGAGGCATCCACCATGCAAGAAGCGGTGCAAGCAGCCTATCATTTGGCAGAAAAAGGAGATGCTGTTTTGCTGTCTCCGGCTTGTGCAAGTTTTGATTTGTTTGACAATTATGAAGATCGCGGCAACCAATTTAAAGAACAAGTACGACAATTATAATGCGTAAAATCAGTCATTACATACAAGGAGATCAAGCGATTTGGGGTATCGTAGCCCTCTTGTCTTTGTTTTCTTTTTTACCGGTCTATAGCGCCAGTTCCAACCTGGTCTATGTACTTGGTGTGGGCTCTGTCACAGGACATCTGATGAAGCACATTGCTATCGTGTGTATTGGTTTTATATTGATGTATGCGGTCCATCGCATTCCTTTCCGATATTTTGGAGGTTTGTCTTTGATTGGGTTGCCCATAGTGTGGTTGTTACTGGTCTACACAGCGTTCCAAGGAACCGTAATTGATGGCGCAAATGCCAGCAGATGGATTCAGATACCCATTATAGGTGTATCTTTTCAAACCTCCACTTTGGCTTCCGTAGTGTTGATGGTCTATGTGGCCCGCTATCTGTCTGTCAACAAAGAGAAAGTTATCACCTTTTGGCGCAGCGCATTGGTGCTTTGGCTTCCGGTCGCGATAGTGGTAGGTACCATTTTGCCCGCCAACCTCTCGACAGCTGCCTTGCTGACAGGTTTGGTGGTAATGCTCGCTTTTATAGGTGGTTATCCTGTCAAATACCTCTTGGCAATGAGTGGGGTAGCGGTGGTTTTTCTAACGCTCTTTGTCATGACTGCCAAAGCGTACCCAGATGCATTTCCCAATCGGGTGGATACTTGGATGAGCCGAATCGAAAGTTTTACGGGAGGTGGTGACATGAATACAGACTACCAAATCGAACGTGCCAAAACCGCCATTGCCACTGGGGGTGTGTTGGGCAAGGGAGCCGGAAAGAGCGTAATGAAAAATTTGTTGCCCCAGAGTACGTCTGATTTTATTTATGCCATCATCACAGAGGAGTATGGGATGCTGGGCGGTTTGTCATTGCTGTTTCTTTATTTGTTGCTGCTGTTCCGCATTTTCAGAAGTGCTTACAAAACCGAACATTTTTTTGGACAGCTACTTATCATAGGTCTTGGTTTGCCCATTATTGTCCAAGCATTGGTCAATATGGGCGTGGCGGTTTCGATATTTCCAGTAACCGGACAACCCTTGCCCCTTATCAGCAGTGGAGGTACATCGATTTGGATGACTTTTTTAGCCTTAGGCATCATACAAAGCGTACTGGCCAACCGAACTACCAAAGAAGAAGATAATAACAACAACCCTTTAGCTATTTTGAGTGAGACCTTATAAGTTTATCATATCGGGGGGTGGAACAGGCGGGCATATTTTCCCTGCGCTTGCCATTGCGGATGCACTCAAAGCACAATATCCCACTGCAGACATTCTTTTTGTGGGAGCCAAAGGGCGTATGGAAATGAATCGTGTGCCCAAAGCAGGTTATCCCATCAAAGGTTTGTGGATTACGGGAATCAAAAGAAAATTGACAATAGACAACCTTTTGTTTCCCCTAAAACTATTGGTAAGCCTTGTCAAGTCATGGTTGGTCATACAAAAATTCAAGCCTCATGTGGTGGTAGGCACTGGAGGATTTGCCAGTGGTCCCTTGCTATCTGTGGCCGCTCAAAAGGGGATACCAAGTCTGATTCAAGAGCAAAATGCTTGGCCAGGCATCACCAACCGTTTGTTGGGTAAGTATGTAAAGCGCGTTTGTGTAGCACATGAGGAAATGGAACGTTTTTTTCCCTCACAAAAAATTAAAATCACAGGCAATCCCTTGCGAAAAAACTTGTTGTCTGAACAGATAGAAACTACAAAGGCACGTGTTCAAATGGGACTTGATGCATCTCGGACCACACTATTAGTATTGGGAGGCAGCTTGGGTGCCAAACGCATCAACAAACTGATGGCAATGCATGCGTCAGCACTTGTTGGGCAAAACCTACAAATATTGTGGCAATGCGGCTCATTGTATGAACAAGAGTATCTTTCTTTCAATCAGGAATATATTCACGTGGTTCCGTTTTTGGATGATATGGCAGCGGCCTATGCATCTGCGGATATCATCTTATCCAGAGCAGGTGCTTTGGCAGTATCGGAGCTGTGTCATATGGGCAAGGCGGTGCTGTTTGTTCCATCGCCCAATGTGGCAGAGGATCACCAATACAAAAATGCAATGGCTATTGCCCAACACGATGCAGCCCTCGTGCTTAGAGAAAGTGAACTTGATAACAAATTTTTAGCCACAATCAACGAACTGATTGACGACCCATCGCGCCAGAAACAACTGGGTGATAATATTAAAAAATTGGCAAAACCCCATGCCACAAAAGACATTGTAGAACAGATAAACGAACTGCTCCATGATTAAGCATTATGTCTATTTTTTGGGAATTGGGGGCATTGGCATGTCGGCCTTGGCCCAATATTTCTTGGAAAAAGGACATCGTGTGGCTGGCTATGACCGTGAGGCTTCCCCACTGACACTTAAACTGGCCGCTATGGGAGCGGACATTCATCACCAGGAAGGCGTATCAAATATTCCAAAAGATTTCACAAATCCCAATCAAACGACTGTCATACGCACACCGGCAATCCCTTCAAGCTCGGATGAATTGCGCTACTTTGAAAGTCACGGTTTTGAGATGCTTAAGCGTGCACAAGTTTTGGGTGCGTTGAGTAGAGACATGTATTGTATAGCTGTATCAGGTACCCATGGAAAAACCACTACTTCGGCCATATTGGCCCATCTGCTGCGCACGAGCGGAAAGAAAATAACAGCCTTTTTGGGAGGCGTATCTCACAATATCGATTCCAACTATTTGAATGAGGGCAACGAGCTTATGGTAGTTGAGGCCGATGAGTTTGACCGATCTTTTTTACAATTACAACCCGACTTGGCCTGTGTGACTGCCATGGATGCGGATCATTTGGACATTTATGGGGAAGTAGAAGCTTTAGAGACAAGTTTTAAGGATTTTGTAGGGCTTTTGCCCCAGCCTCAAAACGCATGGATTCGAGAAGGTGTCCATTTGCCTGGAAAGGTTTTTGGAAGTCATCAATCTTCACAAGCACGTGTGGAAAACATACGTATTGAAAATGGTCAGTATGTATTTGATTTTTGGTATCTCGGCACGCAGATTACGGACCTTTCGTTTGCTTTGCCAGGTTATCACAACCTGATGAACGCAGTTGCCGCACTCTGCCTCTCTTTAGACGTGGGTTGTTCAGCAGCACATTTGAAAGAGGGTCTGAAGACCTTCACGGGTGTCGACCGTCGCTTTAGCAAACGAATGGAAAGCCCCACTGTGGTTATTGATGATTATGCACATCATCCAGAAGAGATTAAAGCCATGCATGAAGCTGTGCGTACTTTTTATCCGAATTCAAGGATATTGGCCGTTTTTCAACCCCACTTGTTTACACGCACACGTGATTTTTGTGATGAGTTTGCTGCCAGTCTGTCCATGTTTGATGAGGTTCTTTTGCTTGACATTTATCCAGCACGCGAGCTTCCAATTGAGGGGGTCAGCGCCCAAAGTATATCCAATCTGATGCATGCCCCCACAACTGTGGTTGATAAAAAAGAACTTCCTGAGCGCGTTTCTGATGTGTCAGCAGATGTGATAGTGCTGATGGGTGCTGGTGATATTGCAGACGAGGTTCAAGCGGTTGTTTCACATTTAAAAGATTGTAAGCATGTGGGTTAGAATCACTGTTTTTGGTATATGGGTTCTTCTTTTGGGAGTGGTTGTCGTGTTTTCTTCCTACAAAAACCGACTTCGTCCCATTCAAAATATTACAGTTACTGTAGACCCCGAATACCCGCCCATGATTAGCTCAGACTCCGTTAATAAATTGTTAACACTTGCCCCGCATGATTCGCTAAGCCCTCAAAAAAGTGCAATAAATTTGAGGGAACTTGAGGTTCAGCTCGAGTACAACAACTTAATCAAAAAAGCAGAAGCGTTCTTGACAATCGATGACATATTGCACGTTGATGTGCGTCCTAGGACACCTGTAGTACGTGTGCTTCAGGACAAAGGTTTTTATTTGGATCGCGAAGGGTCTGTGATTCCCTATTCACCCTTTCACGAGGCAGATGTGCCTGAAGTTTGCGGTGCGTTGGATAAAGATATTTTTCCGGATATAGCCACCTTAGCTATGGCAGTCGGAAAAGACGCTTTTATGCGTTCCCATTTGGGCTGTATTGAGAATAACGAAGACGGCATTCGCATTGAAGTATCCCAACAATCATACACGATTAAAATGCGGTCCCTTGAAAATATTAAGCACAAGTTTAACAACTACAAAGCGTTTTTTGCCTATGGGCTAGACAACGGTTTGTTGGACAAATACAAAGAAATCGTGTTGGATGATACCAACCAAGTAATTGGCATAAAAATTTAGATATGGAACCACAAAACACCTCAGTTGGATTAGATATCGGCACTACAAAAATTGTGGCTATGTTGGGTCGTACCAATGAGTACGGTAAACTCCAAATTGTTGGTACCGGCAAGTCGCAAAGCCTTGGTGTTCACCGCGGTGTGGTCAACAACATCACCCAAACCATACAGTCCATTCAAGCAGCTGTACATGAAGCAGAGGCCGCATCGGAAACCCAAATCAAAGAGGTAGTGGTCGGGATTGCCGGTCAACACATAAGAAGCTTGCAGCACAGTGATTATATCATCAGGCAAAACCCTGACGAGGTGATTCAAGAATCTGATATCGAGACCTTGATCAATCAAGTTTACAAATTGGTCATGTTGCCCGGTGAGGAAATTATTCATGTGCTTCCACAAGAATTTAAAGTAGATGGGCAGTCTGAAATCAAAGAACCCATAGGCATGTATGGAGCCAGATTAGAGGCCAACTTTCATGTGGTTGTAGGTCAGATCTCGTCTATTCGCAATATTGCGCGTTGTGTCAAATCGGCCGGATTGGAATTTGGGGGTATCACTTTAGAGCCCTTAGCATCTTCTGCTGCTGTTTTGAGTCAGGAAGAAAAAGAAGCAGGAGTCGCTCTGATCGATATCGGTGGGGGAACGACCGACTTGGCCATTTTTAAAGATGGTATCATACGCCATACCTCAGTCATACCTTTTGGAGGTAATATCATTACAGAAGACATTAAAGAGGGCTGTTCTATTATTGAAAAACAAGCCGAATTGCTCAAAATCAAGTTTGGTTCCGCATGGCCCGGAGAGAACAAAGACAACGAGATTGTATCTATTCCCGGACTGCGTGGTCGTGATCCCAAAGAGATTACGCTAAAGAACCTTTCGAAGATTATTCATGCACGTGTGACAGAAATCATTGAGCAAGTCTATGCTGAGATAAAAAATTATGGTCATGAAGACCAGAAAAAGAAGCTTATTGCCGGCGTGGTATTGACAGGCGGTGGCAGTCAGCTCAAACATTTAAAGCAGTTGGTTGAGTATATCACGGGGATGGATACGCGTATTGGTTATCCCAATGAACATTTGGCGGGGGACACGCAAAAAGAAACCGCCAGCCCTACTTTCGCAACAGCTGTGGGTTTGGTGATGAAGGCCGTGGAGCAGCAAGAGGTGGTAGCACCTGTAGAGGCTAGCGAAAGTCAAGAAGTGGCTTCGGATGATGAACAACCCGCAGAAACACAAACACAAAGAAGGCGATCTATTTTTGATCGTTTTACAGAAGGCATTAAAGAATTTTTAGACAACGCAGAATAAAACAGGAGTTATGGAATCAGATTTTCAACAGATTGATTTTGATTTACCAAAAAACCAGAGCCATGTCATCAAGGTGATTGGTGTTGGTGGAGGGGGCAGCAACGCAGTGAACTATATGTATCGCCAGGGCATCAAAGGGGTAGACTTTGTGGCCTGTAATACAGATGCCCAAGCCCTTCAAAACAGTCCGGTACCCAATAAGATTCAGTTGGGTGTTTCCCTTACTGAAGGTTTGGGCGCCGGTGCCAACCCTGAAATCGGGGAACGCTCTGCCATGGAGAGTATGGATGAGCTCAGTCGGATGCTTTCTGTTAACACAAAAATGATTTTTATCACGGCCGGAATGGGAGGTGGTACGGGAACCGGTGCTGCGCCTGTCATTGCCAAAATGGCCCAAGACCTGGGAATTCTGACTGTAGGTATTGTGACCATGCCCTTCCAGTTTGAAGGAAAAACTCGAAACGACCAAGCCGAGACTGGCCTGAACAAACTCCGCAGGCATGTTGACTCTTTGATTGTGATTAACAACAACAAACTCCGTGAGGTATATGGTGATTTGGGCTTCAAGCAAGGATTTGCCAAAGCCGATGAGGTATTGGCCAATGCTTCCCGTGGTATAGCCGAGGTCATTACACATCACTATACCCAAAATATTGACTTGAAAGATGCCAAGACCGTGTTGTCTAATAGTGGCACTGCCATTATGGGTTCCGCAACTGCTTCGGGTACGAATCGGGGGCAAGAAGCGGTCTCTAAAGCCTTGGACTCTCCGCTTTTGAATGACAACAAGATTATTGGTGCCAAAAATGTTTTGTTGCTGATCGTGTCTGGGTCTGACGAGGTAACCATCGACGAGATAGGCCTTATCAATGAGCACATCCAGCGTGAGGCCGGAAACAGTGCGAATATCATCATGGGAATCGGAGAAGATGATTCTTTGCGTGAGGCCATTTCTGTGACCGTGATTGCAACCGGATTTAATGCCGAGCAGCAAGATGAGATCGTACATTTAGATCCCAAGAAAATCATTCATACGCTTGAAGAAGAGCAAGCAGTGGTTCATACGCTTGAGAGTCAACAGATAGATATGTTTACGACCAATGCACCTCAGGCGGTTCAACAAAACGAAGACGCTTTAATCCCGACCAATGAGGTATTGCGCAACATAGAAGTGGTTTATGAATCGGTTGTAGCGAAAAATAAAACTTCCTTAAAGCTCGAAGATTTTATCATCCACGAATTACCTCCTGAAGTCAATGATATTGACGTAGTCGATGCTGTTGAAGTGACTCCTCAGCCTGTCTTTGAAGCGCCGATTGTTGATAATAAAGAAGAAAAGGAAGAAGCTGCTCCGATTTTATTTCATTTGGAGGAAGAACCTGTAGTTTCAACTTCATTGCCCAACGAACCTGTCATGAAACAGGAAGTGACTTCTAGTCTAGCAACCCAAGAATCTGAGGTCAAGCGCTACAATCTTGAAGACTTTATGGAGCCCACACCCGAGACGGTCTCAGAAATTGAAGTGAAAGAACCCGAAGTTGTGGAGCCAGAGGACGAATTGACTCCTCTAAATAGTACCATTACCGAAGGCTTGGCCAAGCGTTCCGAAGAACGCCGTCAGAAGCTCAAGGAGTTTAACTATAAGTTTTACAACAATAGGGTGGAGGAGTACGAAAAAGAACCCGCCTACAAACGCGCGATGGTCGATTTGGTAGATTCGGATGAAACCACATCGGTCTCTCGTATGTCTGTCAATACGGATGCAAATGAAGAAATGCGTTTGAGAACCAACAATTCATTTTTACACGATAACGTAGATTAATATGGGACTACAAGCTGAAGTCATGATCAAGCTGAAAGAAGCTATGAAAGCCAAAGACGCAGTCGCTTTGGAATCTTTGCGAGCCATCAAGTCGGCCATTCTGTTAGAGCAGACGCAGGCAGGCGGAAAAGCAGAACTAACTGCAGAGGCTGAAATTAAACTACTGCAAAAACTGGTAAAGCAACGACGGGACAGTGCGTCCATTTTTAAAGAACAAGGTCGTGATGATTTGGCACAACCCGAAGAGGCCCAAATTGAAGTCATCAGCCATTTTTTACCCCAACAACTGTCGAAAGATGAAGTAGCTGCGGTGATAGATAAAGTCATTGAAGCTACGGGTGCTAGCAGCATGAAAGACATGGGCAAAGTGATGGGCATGGCTACCAAACAATTGTCGGGTCAGGCTGATGGCAAAACCATCTCTACTTTGGTCAAGCAAAAACTTGGTTCCTAACCCAAGGTATTTGTAAAAAACCCTACTTTCGCAACACCAAAACCGGCCCAGTAGTTCAACTGGATAGAATATCAGATTTCGGCTCTGAGGGTTGGGGG
>JBMYLY010000053.1:0-9148 GCA_049596815.1 Flavobacteriaceae bacterium
GTCCAATCGGCTTCAGCTCTGACGATTTTGTAATAATAGGTGGTCTCATCTCCATACAGGTCATCAAAACGCAACTGCAAGACTTCTCCTTTTTTGACTATCGGCATATTGTTTGCCAATGCGTCTGTAGACAAAATAACGGTTTGGATATGTGGAGGCGGAAGTTGCTCAGTTAAAGTTTGAGACAGGCCCAAAAACGAAAACAACAGCAGTCCAGTTTGTTTAATCTTTTTCAAAAGCATAAAGTCGAAAAACGACCTAAATATAACCAAAATAAGAGGGGAATTTTTTTATCTCGATTTCCTTAATGGAAAAACACGTTAAACAAATTATTTGGAATTAATATAAATAAGAATAATAGCATTGAAACCTTTTAGAATGCGCTCCGAACTTGATAAATTTGCAGTCCAAAATAGCATAGTCAACATGTCCACCGACATTAAGATCCGTAAAGGTCTTCAACTTAAACTCAAAGGGGCAGCATCGAACATCATCAAACGCGCTCCCCAAACAAACAACTACGCTCTTAAACCCACTGATTTTCACGGCGTTTTTCCCAAGCTTCTTGTCAAAGAAGGTCAAAGCATAAAAGCTGGAGAGCCTTTGTTTTATTCCAAATACCAAGACAAAATAAAGTTTGTTTCTCCTGTGTCAGGAACACTCAAAGAAGTGCAACGCGGAGCCAAACGCAAGATTTTAAATCTTTTTATTGAAGCCGATTCAAAACAGTCTGCTCTCAAACACAAACTTCCAAAATTGCATAACATCACAGCCGATCAGGTTCGTGAGTTGTTGTTGGTGTCTGGGAATTGGCCTTTTATCAAGCAACGCCCTTATGACGTAATTGCCAATCCAGACAGTAAGCCCAAAGCCATATTTGTAAGTGCATATGCTTCGGCTCCTTTGTCAGCAGATTTTGATATTGTGCTAGACGGTCAGCAAGAGGCTTTCCAAATGGGAATCGATATGTTGGCCAAGCTCGCGCCAAAAGTGCATTTGAGCATTTCATCACAAAGTGATTCCTTTTTGTCTTCTGTGGCCAACTGTGAGCTGCACCGCGTGAGTGGTCCCCATCCGGCAGGAAATGTGGGAGTGCAGATTCACCATATTGACCCTGTAAATGCCGGTGAAATTGTTTGGACGGTAGGCGCAGAGGATGTGGCCAACATAGGTCGCTTTTTCCTCACTGGTACTTTTGATGCATCTCGCACCATAGCTGTTTCGGGCAGCCCAGTGGCACAACCCAAATATTACAAAACAACCATTGGCGCTTCCATAGCCCCGATTTTAGAAGATGCGGAGGCCGATCAAAACACCTCTTTGCGTATCATAAACGGAGATGTGTTGACTGGAGTGGCAACCACTCAAGACAGCCATTTGAGTTATTACAACAACACCTTGTCTGTATTGCCAGAGGGCAATCGCTACCGCATGTTCGGATGGTTGCCATTTGTTGGAAGCTCCACACATAGCATGTCTAAAACATCTTTGTCATGGCTTTTTCCAAAACGACAATATGCCCCCGACACCAATATGAATGGAGAAGAGCGCGCGCTTGTGGTTACGGGTGAAATGGAACGTGTGTTTCCTATGGACATTTATCCCATGCAATTGCTCAAAGCATGTATGGCACAGGACATTGAGAAAATGGAAAACTTGGGCATCTATGAAGTTGCCCCTGAAGATTTCGCCCTTATTGACTATAGCAGCTCATCTAAAATTGAAGCCCAAGCTATTGTACGAGAGGCTTTGGATTTGATGATTACAGAAGTAGGATAATAAAACTATGATAAAGTTAAGAGAAAAATTAGACCAACTTAAAAAACCCTTTGCCAAAGGCGCCAAATGGGAGCGTTTTGCACCTGCGGTCAACGCTTTTGACACTTTTTTGTTTGTGCCGAACCATACCACACACAAAGGGGCTCACATCCGCGACGCAGTAGATCTAAAGCGCACCATGGTAACAGTGATTATCGCTTTGGTACCCGCTTTACTTTACGGAATCTACAACACGGGTTATCAGTATTTCATTCAAACCGGCGAGGCTTTTACCTTTATTGATGCTTTCCTACACGGTGCCATCAAGATTTTGCCCATGATTGCAGTTTCCTACGGAGTGGGACTTGCGATAGAATTTGCTTTTGCGGTCTATAGAGGACATGAAGTGAACGAAGGCTATTTGGTCACAGGATTGCTCATTCCGATGATCATGCCGGTTGATATTCCTTTGTGGATGGTCGGACTCTCTGTGGCCTTTGCTGTGCTTATTGCCAAAGAGGCGTTTGGAGGCACGGGTATGAATATTCTCAACCCCGCTTTGACGGCCCGTGCTTTTGCATTCTTTGCCTACCCGACCTATATGTCTGGTAACAAAGTATGGGTTTCGGAAGCCTCCAACGTAGATGGTGTCTCGGGAGAAACGATTTTGGGAAGCTTGGCTTCTGGTGCCGAAGTCAACTACTCGATGTTCGAAATGTTTAGTGGTGCCATTCCGGGTTCCATAGCAGAAACCTCAACCCTGTGGGTGTTGGTAGGTGCTGCCATACTGATTTTTACCGGTGTGGGTAGCTGGCGTATTATGCTCGGTAGTGTTTTGGGTGCTGCGGGAATGGGCTTTTTGTTCAATCTATGGGGCGCCAATGCACTCATGGACTTTAGCTGGTTCAACCACCTAATTGTAGGAGGTTTCGCCTTTGGTGTGGTCTTTATGGCTACAGACCCTGTTTCAGCCGCACAAACCCAAAAAGGAAAATGGATTTATGGGGTTTTGGTAGGTGTTCTGTGTATCCTGATACGTGTATTTAATCCTGCTTATCCTGAAGGAGTGATGCTGGCCATTCTTCTGATGAATGTGTTTGCTCCTACTATTGATCACTATGTGATTGAAGCCAATATCAACAAAAGAAAAAAACGCAGCCTCAAAACAGCTGCTGTTCAAACTGCATAGCATATGAATAGAGACTCAAACGGATATACCTTTGGATTTGCTGCTGCCATGGTTGTTGTGGTCGCCTCTGTGTTGGCCTTTACTGCCAGCTCGCTCAAAGACCTTCAGCAAGACAATGTCCGCAAAGAAAAAATGCAAAACATCTTGGCAACCATTGGTGTAGAAACCGACCGAGATGGAGCTGAGCAATTGTTCAACCAATACATCACAGCCCAATTGGCGCTGAGAAACGACGGTTCTGTAGATAGCGAAGTAAGTGCTTTTTCAGACGTCAACTTGGCGATTGAAATCAAAAAAGATCCTTCCGATCAGCGTTTTCCACTTTATGTTGCCAATGTGAGTGACAATGATTATTACATCATTCCCCTTCGAGGCGCTGGTCTATGGGATGCTATTTGGGGATATGTAGCCCTGGAGTCTGATAAAAACACCATCAAAGGAGCTGTGTTTGACCACAAGGCAGAAACTGCCGGTTTGGGCGCTGAGATTACCCAAGAATGGTTTATGAACCGTTTTGTAGGTGAAAAAGTATTCGATTCCAATGGTAAATTGGTAGGCATTGCAGTTTCCAAAACCAACAACGACCCAAAGGACCTTGACAAAAACGATCATGAGGTAGATGCCATTTCCGGTGCTACCATCACAGGTGACGGTGTTTCCGATATGATACTGGAGCGCTTAAGCCATTACCTGCCATACTTGAGCAACACCAACCAAACAATCGCATTTAACGAATAGCATTATGTCTGCCAAAAAATCAAAAAAACCGATCATTCTCTTTGTTGGCAAAGAGCGCGAGCCTCTGTTCTCCAAGAAAAACAGGGTATTACTCAAAGACCCGCTCGATGACAACAACCCCATTACCGTTCAGGTCTTAGGTATTTGTTCTGCTCTGGCCATTACCGTTCAGCTCAAACCCGCCGTGGTGATGACGCTTTCGGTAATCGCTGTAATGGCTGCAAGTAATGTCATCGTTTCATTGTTGAGAAACCTAATTCCCAACCGCATTCGTATCATCGTTCAATTGGTGGTGGTTGCTTCCATGGTAATCTTGGTGGATCAGGTGTTACGCGCCTATGCCTACGATGTGAGTAAGCAGCTATCAATTTTTGTGGGACTGATTATCACCAACTGTATCGTTATGGGACGACTCGAAGCTTTTGCCCTGGGTAATGGCGTTTGGAGGTCTTTTCTAGACGGTGTTGGTAATGCTCTTGGCTATGGAATGATGTTGATTTTGGTAGCTTTCTTTAGAGAATTGTTTGGTTCCGGAAAACTATATGGATTCCAAGTGATTCCTGAAGCATTTTATGAATTGGGCTATGTCAACAACGGCTTTATGTTGTTGTCCCCCATGGCACTTATTACCGTGGGACTTATTATCTGGCTCCAACGGGCTCGTAACCGTAAACTCATCGAAAAAAATTAAGCCATGGACTACGTAAATCTGTTTGTTAGAAGTATTTTTATTGAGAACATGATTTTTGCCTACTTCTTAGGCATGTGTTCTTATTTGGCGGTATCCAAAACAGTAAAAACAGGTGTGGGCATGGGCTTGGCTGTTATTTTCGTGCTTTCGATTACCGTACCCATCAACTACCTGTTGGACAACTACCTTCTCAGACCTGGTGCTTTGGTTTGGTTGGGTGACAATTATGCAGAAATTGACCTTAGCTTTCTGAGCTTTATCATGTTTATTGCGGTCATTGCCTCCATGGTACAACTGGTCGAAATGATCGTTGAAAAATTTGCGCCTGCCCTCTATGGCGCTTTGGGTATTTTTCTACCTCTAATTGCTGTAAACTGCGCGATTCTTGGAGGCAGCTTGTTTATGCAGCAAAAAGATTTTGCCGGAATTGGAGAGTCTGCCATCTACGGTTTTGGATCTGGTATAGGTTGGTTGTTGGCCATATTGGCCATCGCCGCCATTCGTGAAAAAATTGCGTATTCCAACATACCCGCCCCCCTTCGCGGTTTGGGTATCACCTTTATCATCACCGGTTTGATGGCCATAGGTTTTATGAGTTTCATGGGAATTAAAATATAGCAACAGTAAATGGATACTACAGTAATCATATCAAGTGTTATCGTCTTTATGTTCATCGTCTTTTTGCTGGTGGGCATGCTTTTAGGTGTCAAAGCCAAATTGATGCCTTCGGGTCCCGTAAAATTGTTTATCAATGGTGAAAAAGATGTTGAGGTAAGCTCCGGAAGCACCTTGTTGACCACACTTGGAAACAACAAAATCTTCTTGCCATCTGCCTGTGGCGGCGGCGGTACTTGCATCCAATGTAAGTGCATTGTCAAAGAAGGAGGCGGTGAAATCCTTCCCACTGAGACCCCGCACTTTACACGAAAAGAAGTAGCCGAAGGATGGCGCTTGGGATGCCAAGTAAAGGTCAAACAAGACATGGTAATCGAAGTTCCTGAAGAGGTCTTTGGCATCAAAAAATACGAGGCTACCGTGGTTCGCAACTGGAACGTTGCCTCGTTTATTAAAGAATTTGTAGTCGAAATTCCTGATGATATGGACTATGAGGCCGGTGGATATATCCAAATCGAAATCCCTCCTTGCGAAGTTCCATACAAAGACATTGACATCACTGCACACCCAGAAGAACATCCCGATGATCTTCAGAAGTTTAAATTGGAGTGGGACAAGTTTGGCTTATGGGATTTGACCATGAAAAATACCGACTTGGTAGAGCGTGCCTATTCCATGGCTTCCTATCCTGCTGAAGGCAAAGAAATCATGCTCAATGTTCGTATTGCCACCCCACCATGGGACCGCGCTAAGAATGGATGGATGGATGTGAACCCCGGGGTTGCTTCTTCTTATATTTTCTCGAAAAAACCCGGCGACAAGGTGACCATTTCGGGGCCTTATGGTGAGTTTTTTATCAACCATTCTGAGTCTGAAATGTTATATGTAGGAGGAGGTGCCGGAATGGCGCCCATGCGTTCACACCTATATCACCTATTCCGCACCCTTAAAACAGGCCGAAAAGTAACTTTTTGGTATGGAGGCCGTTCCAAACGTGAGTTGTTCTACATCGAACACTTCCGTGCGCTAGAACGCGATTTTCCCAACTTTAAGTTTTATGTGGCTTTGTCTGAACCCCTAGAAGAAGACAACTGGAAAGTCAAGGATGGTCTTGACGGCGAAGGTGATGGTTTTGTAGGTTTTGTGCACCAAGTGGTGATTGATAACTATCTCAACCACCACGAAGAGCCCGAAGAGATCGAAGTATACTTCTGTGGTCCTCCATTGATGAATATGGCTGTGGAGAAAATGGCTGAGGACTTTGGCGTGCCTCCAGAGAACGTACGTTTCGACGACTTTGGCGGATAAACCTTCCTCGAAAGAACTACACCAGTTGGCCATGCAAACCGTAGGCCAGGACTTGGAAGACCAAGGCTATGAGTTTATCGCCGTCAACAGTGAGCTCAAAAAAGACCCACAGTTTGTCTGTAAAAGAAACAAAAAACTATTTTTTGTATTGGTCAGGGCTTGTGTCTACCCCGAGAACCCCGAAAGCTACGATACAGAGCTGGTAGACAAGCTCAAGTCCCATGCCGATAAGTTTAAAGCCGCGTTGTTCTATGCAGGTGTAGGCTTTGCCCACGCAGCGCAATATGACTTACCTTTACAAAAATCCCAACCCTATGCGGTCAATTATAAAGGTCTTCAAAAGCTATAGTTTCCTTTTGGGTTTGTTTTTGTTAGCCGGATGTAGTCCATCCATAAAACAACACAACCTTTCTGGTTATGCTTTGGGCACTACCTACAATATCACCTATTTTGACACGCAAGAAAATGACAAATTACCCCCGGCTGTAGATTCTGTGTTTTATGTGATTAACAAGTCGATGTCTACTTACATACCCAACTCGGACATATCAAAAATCAATCGTGAAGATGCTTCGATCCTTGTAGACCACCATTTTGCTCGTGTATTTGAAAAAGCATTGACGGTTTGGAAAAACACTCGCGGCTATTTTGACCCCACAGTAGGCGCTTTGGTCAACGCATACGGATTTGGCCCTGGAAATTCACTAGACGTAGTGACCCCTGCCCGCCGAGATAGCCTTTTGGCTTTTACGGGTCTAGATAAAGTAACACTTTCGTCAGAAAATCGCATCCATAAAGAAGATCCTAGACTCTACATTGATTTCAATGCCATCGCCAAAGGCTACACTGTTGATGTGCTAAGTGAGTTGATGATGCAGTTGGGCTATCAAGATTATTTGGTTGAAATTGGAGGTGAATTGCGAACCTCAGGACAACAGCTCTTAAAAAATTCCCCATGGAAAGTGGCTATCGATCACCCCGAGCAAGGTGCCGACAGGACCTTACTTAAAACCCTTTCTTTGTCCGACAAGGCTTTGGCAACATCTGGGAATTATCGAAAATTCAGCATTGATTCTCTCACAGGAACTCGATTTGTACATACCCTCAACCCACACACAGGCACTGCCCGTCCTTCTAAGGTATTGAGTGCGTCTGTCTTGGCTGATGATTGTATGACCGCTGATGCCTATGCAACTGCTCTGATGGCCATGCCTATTGAATATCTACCGGAAATCGACCAAAGTGAATTTGAATATTTTTTGGTTTTGGCGGATGACAACGGGGATTATGAATACCTATCCAGTCCCGGTTTTAAAGCCTTGCTCAACGAGGCTTTACAGCCGTAGGAATTTGCTCGTTTTGTGGAATGCGATACACATGGCGTTCTTCTGGGGTCAATTGTTCGGCATAAGGAATCAAAGCAGCCTCAAATCCCACAGCTTGCAACCGATCTAGATAGTCCAAGCCATAAATCCGCACATGGTCATACTGACCAAAAATACGCGCCCTTTCTTGCGGATCTTGGATGTTAAAATCCTCATAGGTTTTCAGTCTTTGGGCATCTAAGGGCACCTGAAGGATGGCTTTTCCTCCGGGTTTTAGTACCCTAAAGAGTTCAGACATGGCTTTGTGATCGTCTTCGATGTGTTCCAGTACATGATTACATAAAATCCAGTCGAAGGTGTTGTTGTCAAAAGGTAGGTTACAAATATCGGCCTTCACTTTGGCTAGGGGAGACTCCAAGTCTGCCGTAGTATAGTCGAGGTGTTTTAGTTTTTGAAACCGACCCATAAAAGCTTGCTCGGGTGCCAAGTGTAACACTTTTGCTGTTTTGCTAAAAAAATCAGTTTCTCTCTGCAGATAGACCCACAGCAATCGGTGCCTTTCCAAAGACAAAGTACCCGGGCTCAACACATTGGGCCGTGGCTTGCCGTATCCATAAGGCAAAAAAGTTCGGTAGGATTTCCCGTTAATTGGGTCTACATGCTCATGACCTCTGTAAAACACATCCAAAAACGGACGCAGCCAATTGCTAGCCCGCAACAGCCAAGGTCTAGGCACATGCTTTAAAAACCATTTGAAAAGCGTCTTCACGCCACATCGGATTTGGATCGAAATGCATCTTCCTCATCACTTTCAATCCCAAGTGCTTCGTATACATAATCGAAAGTAGAAAGCAGTTGAGGTACTCCGTTGACAATGGCAACATTGTGCTCAAAGTGTGCGCTGGGTTTGCCATCAGCCGTAAGGATGGTCCAACCGTCGGAAAGTTGTTTGATTTTGTGGGTACCGGCGTTGATCATAGGCTCAATGGCTACGACCATACCTTCCAAAAAAGCCTTGCCGGTGCCACGCCGTCCGTAATTGGGCATTTCGGGTTTTTCGTGCATGGTTTTACCCAGTCCATGACCCACCAACTCACGAACAACCCCATAGCCAAAGGACTCGGTGTATTGTTGAATTGCAAATCCCACATCCCCCACACGGTTGCCCACACGAAAAGCATCAATCCCGATGTACAAGGATTTTTTGGTGACCTCTAACAGTTGTTTGGTCTCAGCTGCGACCTCACCTACTTCAAAGGTATAGGCATGATCACCATAATATCCGTTTTTTAAGGCCCCACAGTCGATAGATACCACATCTCCGTTTTGTAAAGGCTCATCGTTCGGAATACCATGAACGACTTGGGCATTGGGGCTTACACACAACGTGTTGGGAAAATCATACAAACCTAAAAAACCCGGAATCGCGCCATGGTCTCGGATAAAAGTTTCCGCCATGGCATCGAGTTGTAGGGTGGTCACACCGGGGCGTATCTCCGATGCCAGCATGCCCAAAGTTTTGGA
>JBMYLY010000054.1:0-9138 GCA_049596815.1 Flavobacteriaceae bacterium
GCCAATCCCATCCGCGAGGCCCGCATGGAGGGTCGCACACCCAATTGGGAACAAGACCGCATCGCTTGGTCCCAAGACCGTTAAAGATGGCCTCCGCTAGTGGAAGTCGCGACTTGCCTTTGGCATTAGCACACAGACAGGTCATGGACTTTCCTACCGATATGGCCGTGTTGGGCATGCTACGTACCACGTGCTGATGGGTCCCCACGATAGCTTCCATTTTTTCGATGGAATATCCAGTAACGGTAGAAATCAACACATGATTTTCGGTCAATAAATCAGAGATAGATGTTAAAACCCCATCGAGTTGTGCAGGCTGAACTGCCAAAATGATGATGTCCGACTCCGAAACCGCTTTGCGGTTGTCGTCTGTAACTAGAGTGTTTTTGTATTCTTCCCACTCCGAGATACTTGACGGATTGCGACGTGTCAAATAGAGTTGTGTAATGCTGTTGTTGGTAATAAGCCCTTTGGCGATGCTTAAGCCTAAATTTCCGGCTCCTAAAATGGCAATTTTCATTTGAGTTGATTTAAAATACGTTTGCTTTAAGTTGTAGTCCTGTTTCTTGTGGCCATCCACATGTCAGATTCATGTTTTCAACCGCTTGACCCGAGGCTCCTTTGAGTAAATTGTCAATAACACTGGTAATAAGCAATTGATTTCCGTGTTTGTGGAGGTGTATCACACAATTGTTGGTGTTAACCACCTGCTTGAGGTGTATAGCTGTTTCTGACATATGTGTAAATGGATGGTCGGCATAATATTTTTGATATATCCTCTTAGCTTCAGCCTCTGTCCCCGAAAAAGAGGTGTAGGCAGTGACAAAAATCCCCCTTGTAAAATTGCCTCGAATGGGTAAAAAATGCAATTCAGGAAGATTGCCTTGAGCTTCGGTTAGGGTCTCACCAATTTCCCCCAAGTGCTGATGGGTAAAGGGTTTGTACCACGATACATTGTTGTTTCGCCAACTGAAGTGACCCGTGTCCGAAGGTTTGATTCCGGCACCTGTACTTCCTGTAAGGGCATGGATATGCACATCGTTGGTCAACAATCCTGCATCTGCCAAGGGCAAAAGCGCCAGTTGAATAGCTGTAGCGAAACAACCCGGATTGGCAATGGCTTGTGCAGACTGGATGGCTGCTTTTTGAAATTCAGGAAGACCATACACAAAGGACTTGCCCATAAAGTGATGGTCTGCTTGCAGCCTGAAGTCATTGCTTAGGTCTATAATTTTTGTGTTGTCGTTGACCGGATTTTCATGAAGAAAAGTTCCAGACACGCCATGTCCAAGACATAAGAACAACACATCTACATCGGGATTTATTTCGTTGGAAAACAACAATTCAGTTTGTCCGAGCAGGTCAGGATGTGCACTTGTGATGGGTTTCCCTGAACGCGTGGTGCTATACACAAAATCAAGAACGACATGGGGGTGGTTGAGCAACAATCGCAACAACTCGCCTCCTGTGTAGCCGGAACCTCCGACTACGCCTACGGTCTTTTTATTTTTTGTTGACATGTTGGTGTATTTTATTGGCGTTTGCACTTATTTTGATAAAGCCTTTGGCATCCTCAGCCGTCCAGCCAAGATTCATTTCTCCATAACTCCCAAAGGAACTGTCCATCAGGTCATAGCTAGATTCAATTCCGTCGAGAGTGAATCGGTAAGGGTGGAGGGTGACAAAGACCGTTCCGCTCACAGTTTTTTGGGTGTTTTCCAAAAACACTTCTATGTCACGCATCACAGGGTCGAGATACTGACCTTCGTGGAGTTGCATGCCATAAAAATTGGCCAGCTGTTCTTTTTGAAACTGTTGCCATTTGCTTAACGTATGTTTTTCCAAGAGGTGGTGTGCTTTGATGATAAGCAAAGGCGCTGCTGCCTCAAACCCCACGCGCCCCTTAATACCGATAATGGTATCACCTACGTGAATGTCCCTGCCAATGGCGTAAGCAGATGCGAGTTCTTGTAGTTTTTGAATGGCAGTGATGGCATCATATGTTTCACCGTTTAACCCTATCAACGCTCCATTTTCGAACTGCAAACTCACTGTTTGAGATTCGGTTGAAGTGATCTGACTTGGGTAGGCTGACTCAGGTAGGGGATTGCGTGATGTCAACGTTTCGCTACCGCCCACACTTGTACCCCACAAGCCTTTGTTGATGGAGTATTGGGCTTTTTCCCATGACCAATCCACACCATGAGATTGTAAAAACGCAATTTCGGCTTCTCTAGAAAGTTGTTGATCACGAATGGGCGTAATGATTTCAATATTTGGACACATGATTTGAAAAATCATATCGAACCGCACTTGGTCATTCCCAGCACCGGTGCTGCCATGGGCGATGCATTGGGCGTCAATTTTTTGGGCGTGTTCTGCTATGGCCACCGCCTGTATCACACGCTCCGCACTTACAGAAAGGGGGTAGGTGTTGTTTTTGAGTACGTTTCCAAAAATGAGGTATTTGACAATTTTGTCATAAAAGGTAGCTACTGCATCTATGGGTGTATAACTCGTTGCACCCAGAGCCTTGGCTTTCTCCGCCAATTGTTTGGTTTCTGCTGCGTCAAATCCACCTGTGTTGACACTGACAGCATGTACTTCATAACCATTTTGGCTTAGAGATTTTATGCAGTAGGAAGTATCAAGGCCGCCGCTGTAGGCAAGGACTAACTTTTTCATCTGTTTGTAATTAATGTTTTTCAAAGGTCAGATGGAACATCCTAACAATCAGTCTTGGATGTTTCATGCTTTTTTGTTTTTGAGGAATAGGGATTGTTTGATTTTTTTGAGTCGTGCCAACACGGTATTGTCATACGGATGTTCTGTGGCTTCAGAGTTTGTAGTAGGGTCATACAACATGCCTGTACACAAACACATCTTGCGTTCGGTGCGCGTAAGTACGTCATAGTTCTTACATGTTTGGCAACCTTTCCAGAACTCAGGGTCATCTGTGAGCTCTGAAAAGGTAACAGGCTTATACCCCAACTCATAATTGATTTTCATCACAGGCAAACCTGTGGTAATCCCAAATACTTTGGCTTCCGGATATTTTTCTCTGGAATATTCGAATATTTTGGTTTTGATAGCTTTGGCCAAGCCTTTGCCTCTGTATTCTGGAGCAACAATCAGTCCTGAGTGTGCCACATACTTGCTGTGCCCCCAAATTTCTATATAACAAAAGCCTGCAAATGCCTCACCCTCCAAAGCGATGATGGCATTTTTGTTTTCCATCTTTTTTGCTATGTATTCAGGCGTACGTCTGGCAATTCCAGTACCGCGCACTTGCGCTGAAGAAGCGATGGTTTCCGATATGATTTTCGCATAGTGAACATGCGATTTGTTAGCAATGACAATTTCCACTGTCGATGAAATTTAAAGAAACTAAAAAAAGGTGAAATTTTAGAAGAAGCCGGACGCACCTGGGCTTCAATACGATTACATACCCCCAAAGGGGCGACGTGGACGGCGTGGTGGAAAAAAAAGTACGCTTTGAGTAATCATGGTGCAAATATGATGAAAAAATTAGAAATTCAAAGTTATTCTGCGGATTGTAATGGTTATTTTTGTTACATATTAAACAAGAAGAACCCTGTTGAAGCGCATTATCACCCGATTTTACTGCGATGATTTGGAGCTGACCAAAAGCAAAATACTGTATTGGTCAAAGCAATTTTCCGAAGCTGTTTGGTTGGATTCGAATCAGTATCCCTCTGAACACCATCAATTTGACTGTGTCTTGGCAGTGGAGGCTGTCTCCAAGCTTCGTTTTTCAGGGAATGGATCGTTTGAGTCGTTAAGACAATACATTTCACAAAAACAAGATTGGTTGTTCGGTTACTTGGGTTACGATCTCAAAAATGACGTTGAACACTTGGGTTCTCATAATGATGATTCTTTGGGCTTGCCTGACATGACCTTTTTTCAACCCAAAAGACTTTGGATTTGTAAGGATGATTTTTTTGAAGCTCATTATCTCGAGGGAGAAGATGCTCGTATGGACTGGGAATCTATACTCTCCGTTGTGGTTCCATCAGACTGTTTGGATATAAAATCAGTGCGACTTACCCCTAGAATGTCTCATGCTGAGTACATCAACAAAGCCAATTCATTGCTGGAACACATTGGTCGGGGGGACATATATGAAGTAAATTTTTGTATGGAGTGGTATGCCAATAAAATGGGACTGCAACCTCACCAAATTTTTTCTGAATTAAATACAGTTTCAAAAGCTCCTTTTGCAGCTTTGATGCAGCTAGACACACATTTTTTGATGTGTACATCTCCAGAGCGCTTTCTAAATAAACAAGGGGATACTTTGTGGTCACAGCCCATTAAAGGAACCGCCAAACGAGAATCCGACCTTGCTTTAGACAAAGCACAAGCACATCGTTTGGCAAATGACCCAAAAGAGCAAGCTGAAAACATCATGATTGTAGATTTGGTTCGTAACGACTTGTCTCGCATAGCGAAAAAAGGGTCTGTCAAAGTAGATGAAAAATGTAGGGTCTATGCCTTTGAGCAAGTTCATCAGATGATTTCGACTGTTTCGGCTACACTCGATCCTGCCTTCGATACCATTGATGCAATCCGTGCTTGTTTCCCCATGGGTAGTATGACAGGCGCACCTAAAGTGCGCGCCATGGAGCTAATCGAGCAACACGAATTGTCAAAGCGGGGTTTGTACAGCGGTGCGCTGGGGTATTTTACCCCTGAGGGTGACTTTGATTTCAACGTAGTCATTCGCTCACTCATATACAGAGCTGACACAGGTTATCTGTCGCTGCACGTGGGCAGTGCTTTGACAGCTGAGGCAGATTCCAAAAAAGAATATGAAGAGTGTTTGCTAAAAGCCAAAGCCATCAGGGAAGTTTTGGAAACTCCAAGCTCGGTAAATTTAAATTTGTAGTTTTGAGTATGGAGCCCAAATTTTTAAGCCATATTTCGTCTGTTTTTCCGGAGCTTGACAATGCACGTGTTTTGATTGCGGTTAGTGGTGGGGTGGATAGTATGGTATTGCTTCACCTGATGCAACAAACTACCAATATTTTGGCTGTGGCTCATTGCAATTTTGGGTTGCGAGGTGTTGATAGTGATGCTGACCAACGATTGGTTCGTGATTACTGCGACAGCCATCAAATTACCTTCCATACGCGGTTGTTTGACACCAAGCTACCCAAACAATCTACTCAAATGGCCGCCCGTCAATTGCGTTATTCCTGGTTTCAAGAGTTGTGTGACACACACAAATACGATTTTGTACTTACTGCCCATCATGCAGATGATGTGTTGGAGACTTTCTTTATCAATTTGTCAAGGGGTACTGGAATAGCTGGCCTGAAAGGGATTCCACCAAAAAGTGGGAAGGTATTGCGTCCACTATTGCCTTTCGAAAAAGAGGAACTACAGGCCTATGCGAACAAACACCAACTTCCGTGGCGTGAAGATCTTTCAAATGCCACAGATGATTATTTGCGCAACCGCATCCGTCACCACGTGGTGCCTGCATTCCGCGGTATTGCTCCCGACGCATTCAGACAAGCTCTGCTCAGTATTGACCTAACCGCTGTAGCCGCAGATGCTATTGGCGGCATGACAGAAAACCTAAAAAAATCACTCTTTGTTTGGGATGACACACATCATTTCCACTCAATAAACCTCAATGAATTACAAAAACTAACCCCCCTTCCTTTTTGGTTATTTCAGTTGTTTGGTTCATATGGATTCGACTCTAAAGAAGTGAACAAGCTGTTTTCATCACAATCAGGAAAAACATTGGTAAGCGGCAATTATATGCTTGAAAAGGGCAGGGGAGTGTTTTTGTTGCACACCCAAGAAGTTCAACCGCAGCTTGAATGCATGGAAGTCCCCTTTGCGGGCATTGACATGCCGATTCGAATCGAAATCGAACATACCGAACGACTGACGAGTGATTCTAAAAACGAGCTTATTATTGACGCTGACAAAGTTCAGTTTCCCATTACCTTGCGCAAATGGCAGCCCGGTGATGTGTTTTATCCCAGCGGAATGCAAGGCAGCAAAAAAATATCTAAGTTTTTTAAGGACCAAAAATGGAGTGCCAAAGAAAAAACGGCACAATGGTTGCTTTGTAATGGCAATGACGTTATGTGGATTGTCGGGCAACGCGCTGACAGAAGATTTTTAACCGAAAATAAAACCCAAAAATTAAAACTTACCCTCATATGAAGCCTATTCTTATTGCATGCTTAACTTTTTTTACGGCCCTTGGTTGGGCCCAAAACCCAGTTCAATGGAGCACTCAAGCTCGAAAAACCAGTGATACAACTTACGATTTGGTCATACGTGCCGATATTGAACCCAAATGGCACTTGTATGCTTTGGAAATGCCTGAAAATGGTCCTTTGCCCACCGAGTTTGGTTTTTCGGGAGTGAATTTGATTGGGGAACTTACCCATTCTGATCTTAAAACCGATTACGACCCCATTTTTGAAACCGAACTGGATTTCTTTGATTTGGAAGCAGTTTTTTATCAGTCCGTAGAATTAGTAGATGTTAACGCAGAAAATATCGAGGTGGAGGTAGTCTATCAGGCCTGTGATGACAAACTCTGTATTTTTAGACAAGAGACCCTCAGTATCAATCTTTCTGGTGCTACAGAAGCGCAAGTTTCTGAAGATTTGACCGCTTTGACAGCCGAGTCAGCCCAACTTCTATCTATAGAACTCAAAAATACCGAGTTGATTTCCCAAAGTATGGGAGAAGAAGCGGATGCGTCCGGCATGTGGCAATTGTTTGTGTTGGGTTTTCTAGGCGGTCTGATAGCTTTGCTCACGCCCTGTGTGTTTCCTATGATTCCTTTGACGGTGTCGTTCTTTACCAAACAAAGCGGTAACAAGGCTCGTGGAGTGAGCAACGCGGTGATGTATGGTTTTTTTATTGTGTTGATTTATTTTTTACTCAGCATGCCTTTCCATTTTTTGAACAGTGTAGACCCGGAAATCCTTAATACCATCTCCACCAATATGTGGCTGAATGTGTTTTTCTTTGCGATTTTCGTCTTTTTCGCCTTCTCATTTTTTGGGTATTACGAACTCACCCTACCATCGTCATGGGCCAATAAAATCGATTTTGCTTCTAACCGTACAGGGGGTGTGATCGGTATTTTCCTTATGGCATTAACCTTGGCAATTGTATCTTTTTCATGTACCGGTCCCATCTTGGGTTCGCTTTTGGCGGGCTCATT
Organism: Flavobacteriaceae bacterium; assembly: GCA_049596815.1. Classification (GTDB taxonomy): domain Bacteria; phylum Bacteroidota; class Bacteroidia; order Flavobacteriales; family Flavobacteriaceae; genus UBA724. Next base: position 7,229 of record JBMYLY010000054.1, read on the forward strand.
GAGTTCCGACGGCGGTGCTACCCAACTCAGTATGGGAATGACAGGCTTTGGATTGGCGTTGGCGCTTCCCTTTGCGTTGTTTGCTTTGTTCCCCAATTGGCTGCAATCCCTTCCCAAATCTGGTGGTTGGATGAATACCACCAAAGTGGTGTTGGGCTTTTTAGAGTTGGCTTTGGCACTTAAATTCTTGTCCAATGCCGATTTGGTATCGCATTGGGGCCTACTTAAAAGAGAAATATTTATTGGGCTTTGGGTGTTGATATTTGGGCTTATGGTCTTGTATCTTTTCGGGGTGATTCGCTTTCCCCACGAACCCAAAAAGCCCAAAATAGGTGTGGGACGTATGGGTTTTGGTATTCTCTCTTTTGCGTTTATGGCCTATTTGGTGCCGGGCGTATTGCCCGATTCTGGTAACAACCTCAGGTTGTTGAGCGGTTTTCCACCTCCTACTTTTTACAGTGTATATCCTCAAGATTCAGATTGCCCGTTAGGTTTTGATTGTTACAAAGACTTCGAAGAGGGACGCATGATGGCCATGCTACAACAAAAACCCATATTGTTGGATTTTACGGGTTGGGCTTGTGTCAATTGTCGTAAAGTGGAAGAAAACGTTTGGAGTGACCCTGAAATTTTTAGAATGATTGACGAGGAATTTGTTTTGATTTCCCTCTATGTAGACGATCGAAAAACCCTTCCCGAGGACGAACAATTTACCCTGACGTATCAATCCGGACGAGAGCGACTTATAGAAACGGTAGGGCAAAAATGGGCGGCTTTTCAAGCGATCAATTTTCAGTCGGTTGCCCAACCGCATTATATTATGATGATGCCCGACGGCACCCTGCTGGGACCTCCCCAACAATACACAGATATAGCGACCTATAAGGCTTGGTTAAAGAATGGGTTGGAAAAGGTTCCGAATCAAGATTGGGACATTACAGATCTGTAACTTCCACCATAATAAAGCAAGGGGGCGCCTTGCGTAAAACCACCCGAATTGACACGTGCCACATAGATATGATGGTCTCCACCAGCATGAACGGCTTCGATTGTACATTCCAAATGCGCCAAAGTATCCGCTAGCACAGGCGCGGGATTTTCCTTGGTGAGCGACACGCCGTCATAGCGCTCCGCTGTACTGAGTTTGGGGTTGGCAAAACGGTTAGAGAGCTCCTTTTGGTGTTCCTTTAAAAAATTGATGGCCACCACCCCGCTTTGTTGAGCCGGTTCGTTAAAGCGCGCCTGACGATCCACACAAAACAATACCAAAGGCGGCTCAAGTGACACAGAGGTAAAAGAATTGACGGTGAGTCCGTAGTGTTGCCCTTTGTGCGTTGTGGTTATCACAGCTACGCCGGTGGCAAACTGCCCACAGATAGTACGAAAGTCTTGTGTTTTCATGGCTGCAAAGAAAACAAACCTAAAGGTGAAGGGAAAGGGTTCAGCTATTTTTTTTACTTTTAATCAAAACCTACATTATGCTTACCCAAGTCTATGCCGGTGCCGTCTATGGCATCGAGGCACATCCTGTTACCATTGAAGTTCATATCGACAAAGGCATTGGCTACCATTTGGTAGGTCTGCCCGACAATGCTGTCAAAGAAAGCAACTACCGCATCGCGGTCGCACTGGCCAACTGTGGTTACAAATTACCGGGCAAAAAAATCACCATCAATCTGGCACCTGCCGATTTGCGTAAAGAAGGGGCAGCCTTCGATTTGCCCATTGCTATTGGGATATTGGCAGCCTCAGGACAGATACAGTCCAATATGTTGAGTCAGTGTAGCATCATGGGAGAATTGGCTTTAGATGGGGGCTTACGTCCCATTAAAGGCGTGTTGCCCATAGCCCTACAAGCCTGTGCCTCAGGTTTGGAATCCTTGCTATTGCCCGATGAAAATGCCAAGGAA
>JBMYLY010000055.1:0-8564 GCA_049596815.1 Flavobacteriaceae bacterium
GTAGGGTGGTCACACCGGGGCGTATCTCCGATGCCAGCATGCCCAAAGTTTTGGATACAATTTGGGCACTCTCACGAATGAGTTCGATTTCCGCTGCTGTCTTTTGCAATCCCATATGCCTAAAACTCGTATGCGTGTTTGTACTCCTTTCCCTGTGTTATGTATAGCATGTCTTGTTCCAAACTGAAAATGGGAAATTCCACAATGCGGTTGATTTCTTTGCCGTTGCGACTCAATATAAAAGTGGGTACGTTGGTAATACCGGCCTCAGTCGCACTGCCATCGGGCACCAACTTGTTTTCGTCGACAGCAATCAAATTTACAATTACTTCATCGTCTAAAGCATCCATGATTTTAAAAAAAGCAGGCACTTCTCGTTGGCTGTCCGAGCACCATGTACCCATAAAAAGGGTAACAGTTACACCATCAAAGGCAGTTTTTAGGTCAGCAACCAAAGTATTGTCTAAAAGATGCGCGTCATAGTTTTCTGTAAACCATGTTGCGTGTGGTTCCATTTCCAAATCGGCACGCTGAATGCTACCCAAAAGAATATCAGTATCCTGACTCCATGCGGTTAGAGAAACGAGCAAACAAAAAATAAAGGGGCTCTTCATAGGGATTTAGATTAAAGATTCTGATGTCATCACATCGGGTTGCGCAACTCCCATTAACTCAAGTATGGTAGGTGCAATATTGCTCAAGTTACCATTTTTTAGGCTTTTGAGATCGTTGTCCACCAAAATGATTGGCACCGGATTCGTGGTATGTGCCGTATTGGGACTGCCGTCCGGATTGATCATGGTGTCGCAGTTGCCGTGATCGGCAATGACAATCACACTGAAGCCACCCTCTTGTGCTGCTTCGACCACATCTTTCGTGCAAAGATCCACTGTTTCACAAGCCTTGATGGCAGCTTCCATACTCCCTGTATGGCCCACCATATCGGGATTGGCAAAGTTGAGGCACACAAAATCTACCGCTTGAGATTTGAGCTTGGGCACAATGGCATCACGAATTTCATAGGCACTCATTTCGGGCTTCAAATCATAGGTAGCTACTTTTGGCGAAGGACACAAGATGCGTTCCTCACCCTCAAATGGTTCTTCCCGGCCTCCGTTAAAGAAAAAGGTCACGTGGGGATATTTTTCTGTCTCCGCGATTCTGATTTGGGTTTTTCCGGCTTTTGCCAGTACCTCACCCAAGGGCAAGGCCACATTCTCTTTGTCAAACACCACATGAACACCCTTAAAGGACTCGTCGTAGTTGGTCATAGTGACATAGTGCAAATCGAGTTTTCGCATTTCATATTCTGGCATATCTACCTGATGCAATGCCTGTGTAAGTTGACGTCCACGATCGGTTCTGAAGTTAAAGAACACCACCACATCACCCGCTTGAATTTGCCCATTGGGTTGTCCATCTTTCCCAAGAACACAAATAGGTTCTATAAACTCATCGGTGACGTTGTTGGCATAACTCTCCTCAATGGTAGCTTGGATGTTGGCAGTTTGTTTTCCGGTTCCATGAACGAGTAGGTCATAGGCTTTTTTGACACGCTCCCAGCGTTTGTCACGATCCATGGCATAGTAGCGCCCCACCACAGAGGCGATTTTTGCGTTGTTTTCTTCACATGACTTTTCGAGTCGGGTCAAAAATCCAAGTCCCGACTTGGGATCCACATCCCGACCATCCGTAAAGGCATGAACCAACACATTGGGTACTTCGGCTTGGTGGGCAGCGCGTAGCAAACCCTCAATGTGGTTGATGTGCGCATGTACACCTCCATCGGAGACCAACCCCAAAAAATGTAGGTTTTTGTTGTTTTCTTTGGCGTAAGCAAAAGCCTCTTGCAAAACAGCTTCGCTTTTAAGACTGTCTTCATTGACAGCCAAGTTGATTTTGGCCAAATCTTGATAAACAATACGACCCGCACCAAGGTTGACATGCCCTACCTCACTGTTGCCCATTTGACCGTCGGGAAGCCCGACTTCCATACCATCGGTTCGAAGGGTGGCATGGGGGTATTGGGTGTATAGCTTGTCGGTAAAGGGAGTGTTTGCTTGTTCAACTGCGGAAACTTCTGCTGTGGGCGAAATGCCCCAGCCATCCAAAATCATCAAAACTACGCGTTTGTTCATGCTGCTTTTTTACGCATGCAAAGATATAGAACCCAATCTAGAAAACCACTTATTGTAGGTCAATAAGCAACGGATTGATATCCAGTAGCTGTTGGTTTTTATATCTGCTCAAAAAGGCCGCATCCATATGCATGGCGCCCTCAAGTTTGTGGTCGCTCAACTTATCGATTAAGCTTAGGCGGATGTATTCTTTTAAAAAAGTGATGGATAGCGGCGCATAGCTGTAGTGCCAGGGTTCGTAGGCAAAACCTTTGCGGTTGGGGTCGTTGGTATACACCAAGAAAAACCCGAAGTCTTCGGCATGGGTTTCCATCCAAATCCGAAGGGGTTCGTAGGGTCCGCCGTTGTGAAACTTTTCTGCGACCAATATGTCACCTTCTTTGGGGATGTTTCCATCCGTAATGTCTATGTCTGTCCCCCAGTGGTGACGCGAAGTACCTGGTAGGGTAGAGTAGGTGATGATTTTTTGAATGGCATCTGGCCCTGTCATACCTTCAGCTGTAAATTGCTTGTATTTGCGGTTCCAAATGCTGCGCTGTCGGTCATAGCTTCGGTAACCCGAGACCAATTCCAAATCGATACCGGCTGTTTTGGCGGCATCTTGCATTTTTTTAAAGGCTTCCATGGCTGTGGGGTGCATCCCTTGGGAGTCCCATGCTGGATTGCCTTTACCGGTAAGCAAGTCGGAGTTGGTAGACTGGCTATTTGCATAAATCATACACAACAAAAATAACAGCTTTGGATTCATAAAATGTGCTTGGTCATATAATGATGAGGACCCGCAATGGGAATGTCAAACTCAGGACCTTCAATAATAAATCCCATTTTCTGGTAGAAAGGTACGGCAATCCGTCGTGCGTTCATCCACAATAGGCCAATCTTTTGTTGTTCAACTCGTCTTTCAGCGGCTTTTACCAAGGCCGCTCCGATGCCTTTGCCCCTTTCTGTATCCAACACCGCCATGCCCCGCAATTGCACATTGGGTACCTCAGCACGCGCATAGGGTGGATTGGTCATAAGAGTCAGGACGCCTATAATTTTATCTTCCAAAAAAGCACCCAAGTGCAGGGTGTCGCTGACTTCATCCCCATCAAACACACAGGTCTCACGAGGCAAACCCGGTCGCAGCACAGGATGCCGCACAGCATGGGTTTCCCAAGCAGAAATGGATTTAATGTGTATTTTTGGTGGGTTCATTTGCTATGAAAACACTTCAATTCGACTATCTAAATGTAGCCAAAATCGAGGAAATTTTGCCTTTGATGCAAGATTTCACCAATCACAAATACAGCGATTCGGTGTTGTTTTCTCGGCTCAAGGCTATGTTTGATTACGATTACGCTTGTGCGGGGATTTATTTGGATGCCCAACTGATAGGATTTTGTGGCATGTGGTTTCAGACCCGCCACTACTCGGGGAAAAGTTGTGAGTTAGACCATTTCTATATTGACACAGCCTACCAAGGGCGTGGCTACGGACAACAATTTTTGGATTGGGTCGAAAAAGAACTGACCCCCCAAGGGTATGAGGCCATTGAGCTCAATGTGTACAAAGAAAACACAGCCGCCCACCGCTTTTATGAGCGCGAGGGCTTTGAGCATTTGGGCCTACACTATGTCAAGCGTCTTAACAAGGCGTAGTTTAACAAAACATTAGCGTATTTTTTGGTACCTTTCGATGGTTAAAATCACCTATGCGACTTTGGTTGTTTCTCGGATGTGTGTTGGTAGGAAACCTCGTATCTGCCCAACAAGATTACCGCACCTGGCTTCGAGGCAAGGTGCTTTACCAAGACAGCAATGTGGTGGCGGCCAATGTACTCAATACCACTTCTGAAAATGCTACCATCACAGACGAGAACGGCAATTTTGCCATTGAAGTAAAACTCAATGATGAGTTGATATTCTCTTCTGTGCAGTATGAGATTCGCGCGATTGTAATCACCAAAGAAATCTTACAGCGCAACCGCTTGGTGGTGGATGTCCGTGAAAAAATTACCCAACTCGACGAGGTTGTTATCAGCCCGAACCGACCCGAAGCCTTTTTGAATGTCAAAGAAGAGGAATTCAAGCAGTTTGACTATACCGCAGACAAGTCGACACGTGTGGAAAACGAGCTGATGCGGCAAAACCAACTTTACAACGGGGTCGATTTTGTCAATATTTTTAAGCTATTGTATAAAATCCTGCGCCCTGAACAGTCCAAGGAACAGGAATTTAGCTTTGCCCCGAGTGAAGTGATTCGACAGATTTATCCTGAAGTATTTTTCACCTCTCAACTCAATATAGACCCCGACGAAATCGACTTGTTTTTGCAATATTGCGATAATCGCATTGACACCAAAGACTTGCTCAAGCGCGAAAATGAGTTTCAACTGATGGATTTTTTAATCAAGCAAAGTGAGAAGTTCCACAAAGCACGTTAGTCTAGTCGTCGCGCTGTTTTGTGTGGGTTTATGGGGTTATGGACAAGACCTCAAAACCATTAGAGGGACACTGGTGTCCGACTCTTTGGACGTCTCTGCCATTCATGTGGTCAACAAAACGAGTGGCGCCACGACCATTACCAACAGCGATGGGAATTTCAAACTCGGTGCCCAAGTGCAAGACACTTTGGTTTTCTCGGCGGTGCATATCCAATTTCAAAGCCTGGTACTGCACAAAGAAATCTTTGAACAACCCGAACTGCGTGTGTACATACAGCCTGTGGTCAACGAACTCAGCGAGGTGGTGGTCAAACCCCATGACCTTTCAGGGAACCTGATGGAGGATATCGCCCAATCGCCCCCGCCTCCGATCAATTTTAGGGATGTAGGCATTCCGGGCTATACAGGCATACGAAAGGAAAAAATCACCTATTCCAGTACGGGGAAGGTGCTGCTAAGTGCCCTTTTGATACCATTGACACCGTTTGATATTGAAGGCATGTACAAGCAGATCAGCGGCTACAACAAACGCCTGCGCCAACAACGTTTTTTGGACGCACAATACCAATCCGTGGGCGCTATCATCTCTTTTTATGGACCCTCTTTTTTGATGAATCAATACAGTATCGACGAAGACGAAGTATATCCTTTTGTGTTGGGATGTTTGGAAAACCATCCTGCTGCAGCCGATGATTTCAAAAACGGCCACCACGAATTGGTCATGCAAGCCTTTGATGATCACAAATCCCAAACCACCGCTCCATGAACTACAAAACCTTTATGATTTTGTTTATGGCTGTTTGCAGTTTGCAATTCAGCACCAACCACAAATACTATGTCAGTACCACCGCCATCGACTACCGCCCAGATTTGGGGACTCTACAGCTTACCGTAAAAATATTTACCGACGACTTTCAAAACCTACTCCAAAAACGTTATGAGTCCGACTTGCGTTTGGATCCCGATTCGGACCCAGAGAATATCGATTTTTACAGTGCCCGCTATCTACAACAAAAAATCAAACTCAATGTCGATGCGCAAGCGGTGGCTTTGCAGTATTTGGGAAAAACCTATGATATCGACCAAGTGAGTCTTTTTTTGGAAGTGACAGATGTGCTTGGTTTCAGCACATTGACCATCGAGAACACCCTGTTGTTTGAGCTTTTTGACGACCAGCAAAACATCGTCAGGGTAAAGACTCCTACCCAACGAAAAAGCTTTTTACAAACCCAAGGAAGGGCTCGGGATGTGTTTAAAAGGGAATAGTGGTATGACAGAGCTCTGATTGTTTAGGCAGGCCTTTGTAATCGGGGTCAATACTTAAATCTTTCTTACAATCGAGCATTGTAAGAATAAAAATACCATTTTTTTCTCAAACAAGCCTTGAGAATTTCTAACCCTTAAAAATCCATTCCTTTTCCCTATTTTTAACCCTTTAGACAAAAATTGTTTTATATGAAACCCTTACACACCCTATTTCTATCTTTCTTTATGATACTGCCTACGGTAGTGTTGGCACAGGAGCAAAATTTGGAGGGCCCCAAACAAGGGCACACCAACCAAAACAAGTTCCGTCAGTTGTATGACCAGTTTGCCACACCCAACGGCTTTCGTACGGCTTCCGGTGCCCCCGGTCCGGACTACTACCAGCAACGCGCCGATTACAAAATGGACATCCGCATAGACGATGATACCCAGCGCTTGTATGGCGACGAAACCATCACCTACACCAACAATTCGCCCGATGCCTTGGCCTATTTGTGGGTACAGCTCGATCAGAACATCCGCAAAAAAGACGCTCCTGCACTGCTCAAAAACAGTCAGGAAATCAACGAAGCCGACTACCTGTCGAGTTTTGCCAACAGCCATTTGCGCGAACCCTTTGATGGCGGTTTTAACATCCAACACGTACTCGATGCCAACGGCAAGCCCATGACACACACCATCAACCAGACGATGATGCGTATCGACTTGCCCAAACCGCTTATGACCGGAGAGCAAGTGAGCTTTTCCATCAAGTGGTGGTACAACATCAACAACCACGTGACCAACCGAGCGCGTTCGGGATATGAGTATTTTCCTGAGGACGACAACCGCGCCTATGTGATTGCGCAGTTTTTCCCACGTATGTGTGTTTACAATGATGTGGAGGGCTGGCAAAACTATCAGTTCTGGGGCAATGGTGAGTTTGCCCTCCCTTTTGGGGACTATGAAGTCAATATTACCGTACCGGCCAACTTTATCACAGACGCTACGGGCGAATTGCTAAACCGAAAAGAGGTTTTTTCTAAAGAGATGATGAAGCGCTACAACAAGGCCAAAAAGACTTTTGACAACCCGGTGTTGATTGTGACGCAAGAAGAGGCCGAAGCCAATGAAAAAACGTCGACAAGCGAAACCAAAACATGGAAGTACAAGGCTACCAATGTTCGTGACTACGGCTTTACGACCTCCAAAAAATTTATTTGGGACATGATGGCTGTTAAAGTCGGTAACAAAGATGTCATGGCGGTTTCTTTGTATCCCAAAGAGGGAAATCCACTTTGGGAAGAATGGTCTACGCGTGCGGTTGCCCAATCGCTTATCACCTATTCGCGTCACACTTTTGACTATCCCTACCACAAAGCCATTTCTGTACACGCCAAAAATCAGGGTATGGAGTACCCTATGATTTGCTGGAATTACGGGCGTCCAAACAAAGATGGTACTTATTCGGACCGTGTCAAATTTGGGATGATTTCGGTCATCATTCACGAAATCGGGCATAACTACTTCCCGATGATTGTCAACTCAGATGAGCGTCAATGGGGTTGGATGGATGAAGGCCTAGACACCTTTGTGCAATACCTTACCGAACAAGATTTCGGAAAAAAATATCCCGAAGCCATACCCGGTTTGGACAAGTATCCGTCACGTAGGGGAGAGGCCAAAAAAATCGTTCCCTATATGTCGGACGACCAAGACTTTTTGGCGCCCATTATGTCGAATCCAGAAAATGTGTATCAGTTAGGGCCTAACGCTTATGGAAAGCCAGCAACGGCGCTCAATATTTTGAGAGAAACCATCATGGGTCCCGAATTGTTTGACCATGCGTTCCGAACCTACTCCCAACGTTGGATGTTTAAGCACCCCACGCCCGAGGATTTTTTCCGCAGCATGGAAGACGCTTCTGCGGTTGAGTTGGATTGGTTTTGGAGAGGTTGGTTCTACACCACGGATTTTGTGGACATTGGCGTTGAAAGCGTCAAAAAGGTACAATTTACCGATCAGCCTACAGAGGCATTCAAACAACGTATGGAACAACGAGGTGTGCCGCTAGACCAGTTGCCACCGCTCGTGTTTAAGGTCGATGATGCATCAGAGGATTATGACTCAGAGGCAGCGCCATTTGCCCAAGTGGCAAGTCTGAAGGAGTATGTGATGGACAATTTCTCAGCCGAAGACCAAGCACTGTATGAGAACACCAAACATTTCTACGAAATTACTTTTAACAAACCCGGTGGTTTGGTGATGCCGATTTTGGTGGAATACACTTTTGAAGATGGCACTACCAAGACAGAGCGTTACCCCGTACAGGTATGGCGTAAGAACGACAACAACTATACCCGTGTGATGGCTTCTGACAAAGAAATCACAGGGGTCAAGGTCGATCCTGATGAAGAGACGGCCGACGTCAACACAACCAACAACCAATGGCCAAGACGTCAAAGTCAAACTGAGTTTGATCAATTCAAGACTCAAACACAAGGCTAAAAACACAGAGCCAACCCTCGGGTTGGCTTTTTTTTGAACCTATCATATTTTAACAATACCCACAGGGTCACTATCTTTACAAAATGATATTTTTTATCAAGCGAAGTTGTTGAAAGATGTTAGTAAAACATCCTTTTCAATCATCTTATATTGCTTGTTTGTAGTGTTTTGGGATACGCGGCCAAAGCCATACCCAACATGCGGGTATTCAACATGTTTGGCCAAGTTACATATTATAACAATTATAT
>JBMYLY010000056.1:0-8539 GCA_049596815.1 Flavobacteriaceae bacterium
TCATTATAAAAATACATCAACACCAATCCAACGATAGACAGCAACCAATAGAGCCAAGCATCTTTTAGATAGGTGCCTACTGAACTGTTGGCGCCATAAAGCACAGAGACTTGGTCTTTTAAAGAAGGCCAACTGTGCCAGAACACAAAATAGACCGCAAACGCTACCAATAAGTCTGTCGTCCCAAACAAAAACACAATGACTGTGGTTTGAAACAACAAATCCACCAAAAGTGTTTTTATGTGTTTTAATGTAAATAGTATGGTTAGCATAAGTAAAACAGAAGCACTTGAAACCAAAATTTCAAAAAAGTAAACATCCATCGTAAGACCTGAAATTTGATAAACTATCCGGATGACCTCGCTAGTATGTATATAAAAAAGCGTTGCAAACAAAAATAATCCATACATAAAATAGAATGCCAAAACCTTACTAGACTGTGTAGCAATATGTTTTTGCCATTGTTGTTCGCCAAAGTGATACGCACTAATACCCACAAAAACTGTCAAAGCAAAGACAGGGATTCTATACAACAAAGCGGCAAATAGCGCAACAAAGCATATGTAAACCACAAAACGTTGGCTTGTTGAGCTCAGAAATCCAAACTTTTTGATGAGTGACAAATCATTGGCTCCATGTAAAATTCCAACGGAAAGAACACCTAAAATAGCTATAAAGGGAATAACATGTCCAATTGGTGCATTACTAACAATGACGCAAAAAACAGTAGCTATTACTCTGTAATCTTTAAATTTTAAGCTGATATTTTGCAATGTTGATAAGTTTTGATTGAAAAAAATCATTTAAATATAGAGGATTTGTTTAGTTTTTTTATACTTTAGCCTAAACAATAATTTTAAAAGAACTATGACTAATTTATTTTCTATTGTCTCTGACGCACCAACTGCGGGAGATTTGGTAAGCTTTACTTTCTTTATTGGAACAATGGCGATGATGGCAGCTTCTGCTTTCTTTTTCTTGTCATTGAACCAGTTTGATAATAAGTGGAGAACATCCATCTTAGTTTCTGGTTTGATTACGTTCATCGCTGCTGTACATTACTACTACATGCGTGACGCTAATATTTCAGGTGAAGGAACTACATTTTTCCGTTATGTGGACTGGATTCTTACAGTTCCCTTAATGTGTGTTGAGTTTTATTTGTTGCTTAAAGTCGCTGGTGCAACTACCAAGTTGCTTCGTGACCTTATTGTACTTTCTGTTGTCATGCTGGTAACTGGTTATATCGGTGAAGCAGGACTTGGAAATGCTGCAATGTGGGGTCTTTTCTCTGGTTTGGCTTATTTCGCTATCGTTTACATCATCAAGTTTGGTTCAGCTGCAAAATTGGCCAAGAAAGCAGGAGGTGCGGTAGAGAAAGCACACAACACTCTTTTCTGGTTTGTATTTGTGGGATGGGCTATCTACCCTATCGGATACATGATTGGAACAGATGGTTGGTATGACGGAATCGATGCTTTGGGATGGAACATGGATGTTATCTATAACATCGGTGATGCCGTAAACAAGATCGGTTTTGGTTTGGTAGTATATGCTGCCGCTGTGAAGTCTACTAAATAAGGCGCACATCCAACCATATTAAGCTAACTATAAACCGCCTTCGGGCGGTTTTTTTTTACATCTGTTTTGGACATTCTATTCCCAAAAGTTCCATGCCGGAGTAGATGAGTTCTCCCACTTTTCGGGCTAAAACAAGTCTGAATTGACGAATGTCTTCGTCTTTGTCGAGAATCACAAGCTGTTGGTAATATGAGTTAAAACGCTTCACCAACTCATACACATAATTGGCAATCAGCGCAGGGCTGTATTGAATAGCTGCATGAGCAACTGTTTCGGGATACATCTCTATCCACTTGATTACTTCTTTTTCCTTAGGATGCAAATCCTCCCCTTTGATAGCAAATACTGAGGTAGCCGCTTCGGCTTTATTCAAAATCGACTGTATGCGTGCATAGGTATACTGAATAAAAGGACCTGTATTTCCGTTAAAATCTACGGATGCTTGTGGGTCAAACATGATTCGCTTCACGGGGTCTACTTTTAAAATGTAGTATTTCAACGCACCCATACCCACTTGGTGATATAAGCGGTCTTTTTCGGAATCCGAAAACCCATCCAACTTGCCTAGCTCTTGCGCCAAGTCGGCGGCAGTTTGTTTCATTTCAACCATCAGAGCATCGGCATCAACAACGGTACCCTCCCGGCTTTTCATCTTTCCCGAAGGAAGGTCTACCATGCCATAACTCAGATGATGCAGTCGGTGGGCCCAATCATAACCGAGCTTCTTTAGGATAAGAAACAAGACTTTGAAGTGGTAATCTTGTTCGTTACCCACCGTGTATACCATCCCCGACATATCCGGGTTGTCCTTGAATCGCAACAGGGCGGTTCCCAAATCTTGAGTCATATATACGGATGTACCATCGGCGCGAAGGACAATTTTTTCATCAAGACCTTCGTCAGTGAGATCAATCCATACAGAGCCATCATCTTTTTTAAAGAAAACTCCTTTTTCTAGCCCAGTAGCGACAATATCTTTCCCCAACAGATAAGTGTCACTCTCGTAGTAATAGGAATCAAAATCGACTCCTAAATTGTTGTAGGTGTCAGCAAAGCCATCGTACACCCACTGATTCATCATCGACCAAAGGGTGCGGACTTCCGCGTCTCCTGCTTCCCAGTCACGCAACATTTTTTGGGCTTCCAACATGATGGGCGCTTGGGCTTTGGCCTTGTCAGCATCCAAACCGCTGTCTTGTAGGTCTTGGATTTCTTTTTTGTATTGCTGATCAAAAGCAACATAGTATTTCCCTACCAATGCGTCGCCTTTGCTGCCTGTGGACTCGGGCGTTTCCCCCTTGCCAAATTGTTGCCAAGCGACCATAGACTTACAAATGTGTATGCCTTTGTCGTTGATGATTTGGGTTTTGTGAACTCTGTTGCCTGCGGCCTCTAACAGTTTGGCCACTGAAGCGCCCAAAAGGTTGTTACGCACATGCCCCAAGTGTAAAGGTTTGTTGGTATTGGGCGAAGAGTACTCTACCAATATTTTCAGACTGTCTGCGGTGGGCTTTTGAAACCCAAAGTCAACAACAGCAGCTATCGATTGTAAAAAATCGATATAATAGGTGTTTTGGATGCTTAGATTTAAAAAGCCTTGGACTACATTGTAGTCATCCACTTGTTCGACTTCATCTTGAAGGAAAGCTCCCAAGGCATCGGCCAGATCTGTTGGCTTGGCTTTGATATGACGCAGTAGGGGAAAAACAACCACGGTTAGGTCACCTTCAAATCCTTTTTTGGTAGCTTGAATTTCGACTGCCTCGAGCTGTATTTGGTGTTTTTCATGCGCAAACTTGCGCACGGCCTCTTCGAGTATGGATACCAACCGCATAGGTGTTATTTGTCAGCAAATATAACTTGTTTTTAAGACAGTTCAGAGAGATGAATTACCTTTGTCTCATGCTATGTAATGTTTCTTATAACGATCCCAAACTAGAAAAAACCATTGTCGAATTGGTAGGCAAGCCTTTTGGGTTAAAAGAACGCCTGACAATGTCCGGAATTGGGTCGCCAAAAATGATTATTAGCCAAGCAAGTGTAGAAATCCAAAACCTATTGGAACTGGACCACAATCAGAATAGCTGCAATGTTGAGCTAAGACCCATGGGGATAATTGTGCGATTCAGGAGTTTGTTAGAAACCTACGCTTTGGTCATACCCTTCTACAAACTGAATATCTTCAAGGGGAAAGCGACACACTACAGCCTGTTTGGGGATGCCCACAAGATCGAAGTTGAGTCCAACGAAAAGGTGCGGAAGTTTTTCTCTAAAATGACCCAACTCAAAGCCGCCCAAGCACAGGGGCCTAATTAAAGACTGCAGCCATCATACAGCGGGCACTGCCGCCACCCAAACTTTCGATGGTCTCTAAAGCGCTATGCAACAGGGTCACATACTGCTCAAGTTGTTGAATTTGCACGGTTGTCAAACTCTCATAAGCCGATTTGCTCATCACCACAAATCGTTTGCCGTCAGTATTGCATACCTCCATCATGTTTCCCGCAAAGGCATGCACCTGAACCTCCGATATGGCAATAACCTCCTTGCCGTCATCTTGGAGCGATTGAAGAAGCATTTCACGTTCTGCAGCATGATCAACGGTGTCAAGGCATACCACAGCAAAATCTGTACCCACACACATCATCACATTGGTGTGATAGATGGGCATGCGTTGGTTTTGATAAGATTGATAGGCATGGATAACCACTGCCTCATACCCCATACGCTCACAAAACAGCTCTACCAACTCCCTATGACAACGTTCTGACAAAGCGCAGTAGGCTTTTTTGTGAATGCGATCCAAGACCATACTGCCGGTGCCTTCCAAAAACAAACCCTTTGAGGCATAGTCCGAAAAATCATGCGTAACGGCCATCTCAAAACCTTGACTTTCCAACATCTGCAGGGGCGCAGATCGAATTTCCAAACGCCTGTTTGGCGCAAACATGGGATAAATAATGCGCGTGTTGGGATGATGAAAAGAAACCCAGTTGTTGGGGAAAACCGCGTCGGGTGTGTCCGAATCGGCTTCGTCTTGCCAAACAGACACCTGAACGCCAGCAGCACGCAAAACCGACACCAGATCGTCGAACTCCGCTTGTGCTTTTCGTGTGGTCGTTGCGGTGTTTTCTAGGCTCGTTTGTTGAAAGTAGTTGTTGGTTGCAGTCTGTGGGTTTCCATAAAACACCGATGGACGTACCATAAAAATATGAGATGTAGATTGTGCAGCACTCATAGTTTTCGGACTAAAGGAAGTGTGGTACAACGAAACAAACCACCCTGTTTGGACACTTCGTGATAGGCTACTGGAACTACTTGAATGCCGTTGACCGATAACCATTGGTTGAGCTTAGTAAAACTCGGGTCAGAAATCACCAAATCGGGACCTATGGAAAGTACGTTGGCATGCATTTCATACAGACCCTCGGCATCTATGAGAAAAAGGTTTTCATGGCCAAAAAATTGTTGAAGCCATTGAAAATCCTTATTGTTTACAAAACCTTGTGGATACACAATCGCCTTGTCCTTTCCAACGGGCTGAAAGCAGCAATCCAAATGCAGTACATTGGTGTAAACATCTGTACTAGATTTGACCAGCTCCAACCCTATGACTTTTTTGTTCGGGAAAAAATTTTGCAAAAATGTCACTGCCGATATGTTGGTGCGTGCGGTTATCATGTCGGGATAATCTGCTTGGTCGTAGTATCCCACAAACACATGGTCGCCATGCACAATCACATCGCCACCCTCTATGTGAACCTCCTCGGGGCAGTACACAACTTGGGTGGTTGGAATCTGGCTGATGATGTGCTGAATGGCTTGCATCTCCTCTTCACGTGCCGGTAGGATGTTGGACATAAAGAAGTGGTCATCAATCACAAAACCCATGTCACGTGCAAAAATCTGGTTGCAACCTACTACGAGTTCGGGTCGAAGCACCTTGACACCATGACTTTCCAAGGCATATCGCATGGCATCGAGCTGGGCAACCAATTCTTTATCTTCGGGATAAGTCCCTGCCAATATATGTTGACGTGATTTTAGGTCGTAAGCGGCTTGTGACAAGGGCGTGGGCCCGCTATGGTCTGCTCTACCCAATACTACCCATTCCAATGCATTCGTTTCATTATGGACGCCTACACGGAACACAGCAAAAGACTATCTTTTGTCCATGGAGACAAAAGCACGCTCATTGTGCCCCACATAGATCTGTCTGGGTCGCCCTATGGGCTCTTTGCATGTACGCATCTCTCGCCACTGGGCAATCCAACCAGGGAGTCGGCCCAAGGCAAACATAACGGTAAACATTTCGGTGGGAATACCCATTGCTCTGTAAATGATACCGGAGTAAAAATCTACATTGGGATACAACTTACGATCCGCGAAGTAGGAATCGTTAAGCGCTTCTTGCTCTAAACTTTTGGCAATATCCAAGACAGGATCTACCACACCCAAATCTCCCAATACTTCGTCGGCTGTTTTTTTGATGATCCTGGCGCGTGGGTCAAAGTTCTTATATACCCTGTGGCCAAAGCCCATCAGCCTGAAAGGATCGGTTTTGTCTTTGGCTTTGTCTAAGTATTTTTTGGTGTCTCCTCCATCTTGTTTGATGGCCTCCAGCATTTCGACCACGGCTTGGTTGGCGCCACCATGTAGCGGGCCCCAGAGTGCAGAAATTCCCGCAGCGACAGAGGCAAATAAGCCGGCATGTGACGAGCCGACAATACGCACCGTCGAGGTAGAACAGTTTTGCTCGTGATCGGCATGTAGTATTAACAGCTTGGTAAGCGCATCGTCCACAATCGGATTGGCTACATATTCTTTGTTGGGTTTACGGAACATCATCCGCGCAATGTTTTCTACATACCCCAAAGCGTAATCCCCATATTTGAGGGGAAGCCCCATTCTTTTGCGATACACCCAAGATACCAATATGGGCAACTTGGCCATAATACGCACAATGGCGTTGTACATCTGCTCGTTAGAGTCAATGTCCACAGAGGAAGGGTTAAAAGCCGTCAAGGCAGAGGTCAAAGACGACAATACCCCCATGGGATGGGCGCTCTTTGGAAAACTTTCCAATATTTTTTTAAGGTCCTCGTCTATATAAGATTCTTCTTTGATATCGGTCAAGAAAGCATCGTGTTGCTCCTGAGTGGGAAGCTCACCAAAGATGAGTAAATAAGCTACTTCCAAAAAATTGGCTTTTTCGGCTAACTCGTCTATAGAATATCCACGGTAGCGTAAGATTCCTTTTTCACCATCCAAAAAAGTAATGCTACTCTCGCACGAACCGGTGTTTTTAAAACCGGGGTCTAGGGTGATGAGTTGGGTTGCAGCACGTAGTTTTTTGATGTCAACCGCGCACTCCCCTTCCGAACCCTCAATAAGCGGAAGGTCAAAAGAAGTGCCGTTGTAGTGAATCGAAGCCTGTTTGGACATGTTGAGGTTTTGTTGTACAAAAATACAACACGATTGCCGAATTAACGAATGAAAAGCAAAAGATTCTGACAGGCAGTAATGAGGTGGTTATTGGTGAATGGTTGTTGGTGAATCGTTATTAGGAAACAGACTATTAGGTAAAAGCAAAAAAAACCCCGCCGAAGCGGGGTTTTTGGAATCTCCTTTTCAATGTTAGTTTTGATCAGCTTCTGATATATTTGGATTGGCATCAATTTCGTCTTGCGGTATTTTCCATACCCAATCATCATTAAGAGAAGGTCTTTCTTGCATGAATCCGTCTTGGTAATATACCGATGAGGCACAAGAATTGGTCAAATCAATCCCATCATCCCAACGTATATGATCGTGCCAACTAAACCCTTCACCATACAACTCAACATAGCGTTGAAACTTTATGTATTCCATTAATTTCTCTTGAGTGTCATACACAGAAGAGTCATAAGCACTATCTCTTGCGCTTCCGAATTCTTGTAAAATTTCTTGAGCTCCTGAAATGTTATTAAGCATAGTTTTGGCCTCTGCCTCTATCAAATACATTTCAGAAGAACGCATATAAATAACATCGTCAGGATCGATTGTTCCTGGATTCTTTTGTAAAAACTTTACATGCATGTATGGATGGGTATTGTGTCTGTCTGTCATGCCGTAGGTTGAAATGATGTCCTCATAAGCAGCTTCAAAATCGGCTTCATTGTCGTAATTGGGATCTGTTTCATAGCTACCACCCTGACCGTTGGATGCTGAGGAGTTGGTGTTTGGTGCGAGTGGTAACACAACATCTTTGCGATAATCTGTATTCACGTAGTATTGCCCTCAAGCACTCCAATGGGTGAGGTGGCTGAGCGCAAACTAATTTCATCTGAACCTATCAAACCTGCAGATCCTGTGAAAGCTTCTTTGGTAGTTGTGCCGTAGGCTGTTATAACTACTTCTTCTAACAATCCTGTTGGCTCCATCTGCACATTAATCGTAGCATTGCTACCTACTGTAATGTTTTGGGAGGCATAGCCTACATAGCTAAAAGTGAGGGTTTCGCCTTGTATGGCTTGGATTTGGTATTTGCCGTCAAAGTCGGTGGTGGTCCCTCGGTTGGTGTTTTGGACTACCACCGTAGCCCCCGGCAGGGGCAGGCCATTGTCGTCGGTGACCGTTCCAGAAACGGTCTGTTGTGCCCAACTAACTAACGGCAACGCGCACGCGAGAGCGAAGGCGCGAAGGCGCGAAGGCGCGAAGGCGCGAATTAAAATAGGTATTTGTTTCATAGGATAGAAATTAATGGGTTGCGCCATGAAGGTAGGCGCATGGGGGTGCTTTGGGCAAGCCCAAAGCCGGAAAAAATCCTAAAAAACCATTAATTTCTACGAAAAAGCGAAAAAATTATTCACTTTATAAGAACAGCTAAAAATCAGTCTATCGCAATGACCAAAATTCCATCAACCAATAACCACCAATCAATGCCTATAAAACCTTAAAGGCCTTGTCTTGGGGGTAG
>JBMYLY010000057.1:0-8489 GCA_049596815.1 Flavobacteriaceae bacterium
AAAAGGTGGTTTTGGTCTTGCATAAGGCAAAAGATTATGAGGCAAACAAAAACACAAAGAAGACAACGCATACAGCGCCGCTACAAAGCTACGGTTGCTGGTACGGCCGAGCAGCCTAGAATGTCTGTTTTTAGAAGCAACAAAGAGATTTACGTTCAAATCATCAACGACCAAACGGGTGAGACTTTGGTTTCTGCATCTTCAAGAGATAAAAGTCTTGAAGGTCAAGGTGCCAATAAAGTTGAGCAAGCCGGGTTGGTAGGTAAGCTGATCGCTGAAAAAGCTACCAAAGCCGGTATCAGCAGCATCCGATTTGATCGTGGGGGCTATTTGTATCACGGACGTGTAAAATCTCTGGCCGAAGGGGCGCGTGAAGGAGGATTAAAATTTTAAAGGAATATGTATCAGAATTACAATAACGTAGAATTTGTAAAGCCCGGAGGCTTGGAGTTGAAAGATCGTTTGGTCGGTGTTCAACGTGTAACCAAAGTAACCAAGGGTGGACGTGCATTTGGTTTCTCTGCCATTGTGGTAGTTGGAGACGAAAATGGCGTTGTCGGACATGGTTTGGGCAAGTCAAAAGAAGTTTCGGAAGCCATTTCCAAAGCTGTGGAAGACGCCAAGAAAAACCTCGTTCGCATTCCGATTAACAAAGGTACTTTGCCACATGAGCAAAAAGGAAAGTTTGGAGGTGCAAGAGTTTTCTTAAAACCTGCCTCAACGGGTACAGGAGTGATAGCCGGTGGTGCTATGCGTGCCGTACTGGAGTCAGTAGGTGTCCAAAACGTACTTTCGAAGTCTCAAGGTTCATCAAACCCTCACAACGTTGTAAAAGCCACTTTTGATGCTTTGCTTCAATTGCGTGATGCACGCATGGTTGCCAAGCAAAGAGGTATTTCAGTTGATAAAGTTTTTAACGGATAACATCATGGGAAAGATAAAAGTCACACAAACCCGTAGTAAAATCAAAAGACCTGAAGACCAGAAGCGTACGCTCTTGGCCTTAGGTTTGAAGAAAATGGGACAGTCCGTTGAGCACGATGCCACTCCCTCCGTTTTGGGGATGGTTGACAAAGTAAAACACCTAATCTCGGTTGAGAAACTATAAATTATGGAATTAGGAAACATCAAACCCGCAAAGG
Source organism: Flavobacteriaceae bacterium (assembly GCA_049596815.1). Lineage (GTDB taxonomy): Bacteria > Bacteroidota > Bacteroidia > Flavobacteriales > Flavobacteriaceae > UBA724. The sequence goes on from JBMYLY010000057.1 coordinate 1,143, forward strand.
GATCGGTAAAAACAGCCAATAAGCGCTTGGGACGTGGACAAGGTTCTGGTTCCGGAGGTACGGCTACACGTGGTCACAAAGGTGCCAAGTCACGTTCTGGATACTCTAAAAAACTTGGTTTTGAAGGTGGTCAAATGCCCCTTCAACGTCGTGTACCTAAGTTTGGTTTTAAAAACATCAACCGCAAGTCTTACACTGGTATCAACTTAGATACTCTACAAGCTTTGGTCGATGCCAAAAAAATCAAAAAAGAAGTTACGTTGGATCAGCTTATCGCTTTGCGTTTGGCTGGAAAGAATGATTTGGTAAAAATCTTAGGTCGTGGTGAATTGTCTGCCGCGATAAAAATAACTGCCCATAAATTTACGGCCACTGCAAAGTCAGCTATCGAAGCTGCTGGCGGAGAAGCCATAGACGCATAAGAAGCATGAAACGCATTTTTGAAGTCATACAGAATATTTGGAAAATCGAGGAATTGCGTACCCGCATCGGTATTACCTTAGGTTTGCTATTGGTATACAGAGTGGGTGCTCAAGTGGTATTGCCCGGTATCGATTCGGTTCAGCTTTCTGAACTTGCCAATCGTACCGATGGCGGTGGACTTCTCGGGATCCTCAACGCGTTTACAGGGGGTGCTTTTGCCAATGCCTCTGTATTTGCCTTGGGAATCATGCCTTATATCTCGGCTTCGATTGTGGTTCAATTGATGGGAATTGCCATTCCTTATCTGCAAAAACTACAGAAAGAGGGCGAAAGTGGGCGCCGTACAATCAATCAGATAACCCGTTGGCTTACGATAGCCATCTGTGTGGTTCAAGCACCAGCCTACCTGTATGGTTTGGGCGCTTTGGGTGTACCCGATTCTGCTTTCTTGTTAGGAAAAGGCCCCGTTTTCATTGGATCCTCTGTGATCATTTTGGTTACCGGAACCATTTTTGCCATGTGGCTGGGTGAGAAAATCACCGACAAAGGCATTGGAAATGGTATTTCGCTATTGATTACCGTAGGTATTATTGCGACCATGCCGCTTTCTTTTGTACAAGAATTTGTGTCTCGTGTGACAGAAAACAATGGTGGTCTGATTTTTATCTTGGTAGAGTTAGTCATTTGGGTAGTTGTGAACGCCTTGTGTGTGTTGTTGGTATTGGCAGTCCGTCAAATTCCGGTACAATATGCACGCAGAACTGCTGCGGGTGGTTATGCAAATAACCAAGCCAGTTCCCGTCAATATATCCCACTAAAATTGAACGCATCTGGAGTGATGCCTATCATTTTTGCACAGGCCATTATGTTTGCACCTGCATACTTGGGTCGCTTGGTCGGTGACAACGACGTGGGACAGTGGTTACAAGCTTCGTTTTCTGATATATTTGGATTGTGGTACAATGTGCTGTTTGCTGTATTGATTATCGTTTTTACCTATTTCTATACGGCCATTACAGTACCTACCAACAAAATGGCAGATGACCTAAAACGCAGTGGTGGTTTTATTCCCGGCATACGTCCTGGAGGAGAGACTGCTGACTATTTGGACCGTGTGATGTCACACATCACCTTCCCCGGTTCCCTATTTTTGGCCGCCATCGCCGTATTGCCTGCTGTTGCCTATCAGTTGATGGGATTGCAACAAGGTTGGGCGCTTTTCTATGGAGGTACCTCACTATTGATTATGGTAGGGGTGGCCATAGACACCATACAACAAGTCAATGCGTATTTGTTGAACCGTCACTACGATGGTTTGATGACTACCGGTAAAAACAGAAGAGGATAATGGCTAAGCAAGCTGCTATAGAACAAGACGGTCAAATCATAGAGGCCCTTTCAAACGCCATGTTTCGTGTGGAGTTGGAAAACGGGCATGTGGTTACGGCCCACATTTCTGGCAAGATGCGGATGCATTATATCAAGCTGTTGCCTGGAGATAAAGTAAAATTAGAGATGAGTCCGTATGACCTGACCAAGGCGCGGATCACTTACAGATATTAAATATGAAAGTACGAGCATCATTAAAGAAAAGAAGTCCCGAGTGCAAAATTGTACGACGCAAAGGACGACTGTATGTCATTAACAAAAAGAATCCACGATTCAAACAAAGACAAGGATAATTATGGCAAGAATTTCAGGAGTAGACATTCCAAAACAAAAACGTGGCGCGATCGCTTTGACCTATATCTATGGGATTGGTAGAAGTCGTGCACAGCAAATATTGTCAGACGCCGGTGTGGACGAACACAAAAAGGTTTCTGAGTGGAACGATGACGAGATCGGACGCATTCGTGAGGTAGTCTCTGGCTACAAAATTGAAGGAGAATTGCGTTCAGAGGTTCAATTGAGCATCAAACGTTTGATGGACATCGGATCTTTTCGTGGTATCCGTCACCGTGTTGGGCTACCTTTAAGAGGTCAGCGCACCAAAAACAATTCACGTACTCGCAAAGGAAAACGTAAGACCGTTGCGAACAAAAAGAAAGTAACCAAATAATCGTTGATCTATGGCGAAGACGAGTTCTAAAAAACGCAAAGTTGTTGTTGAGTCATTCGGTGAAGCACATATCACCGCCTCTTTTAATAACATCATCATTTCGTTAACCAACAATAAGGGTGAAGTCATTTCATGGTCCTCTGCCGGTAAAATGGGCTTTAGAGGTTCCAAGAAAAATACACCCTATGCGGCTCAGTTGGCTGCAGAAGATGCATCCAAAGTAGCTTTGGAGGCAGGTTTGCGAAAGGTAAAAGTATTTGTAAAAGGGCCCGGAAACGGACGTGAGTCTGCCATCCGTACCTTGCACAATGGTGGTATCGAAGTTACAGAAATTGTTGACGTAACGCCCATGCCACACAATGGATGTCGACCTCCAAAAAGACGACGCGTATAATAATAAATCCCGGAAGGGCAACGGTGACGAAGGATAGACCTTAATTCTCATTCGCCCTCCACTAAAACACATTTATGGCTAGATACACCGGTCCAAAAACAAAAATCGCTCGAAAATTCGGAGAAGCTATCTTCGGAGAAGACAAAGCATTCGAAAAACGAAACTATCCTCCCGGCCAACATGGCAACAACCGCCGACGTCCTAAAAAGTCGGAGTATGCCATCCAGCTGATGGAGAAGCAAAAAGCCAAGTTTACCTATGGCATTTTGGAACGTCAATTCCGCAACCTTTTTGAGCGCGCCAGTCGCAGCAAAGGGGTCACAGGTGAGGTGTTGTTACAACTTTGCGAAACTCGCCTAGACAATTTGGTTTACCGCTTGGGCATTGCACCTACACGTAGTGCAGCGCGCCAGTTGGTGGGCCACAGACACATCACGCTCAATGGCAGCGTGGTCAACGTGCCCTCATGCCAAGTTAAAGTAGGGGATGTGGTAGGTGTTCGTGAAAAATCCAAAACCCTCGATGTCGTTGAACGTGCCGTTGCCATGTCCAACCCCGTACACGAATGGTTGTCTTGGAACGAAGCAACACTAGAAGGAACTTTGGTGTCGGTGCCTACGCGAGAGCAAATCACCGAAAACATCAAAGAACAACTGATTGTAGAACTCTATTCAAAATAAACGAAACATGGCATTATTTAATTTTCAGAAACCCGATAAGGTAATTATGATAGAATCCACCGAGTTTGAGGGTGTGTTTGAATTCCGCCCCCTAGAACCCGGATACGGCTTAACTGTTGGTAATGCATTGCGTCGTGTGATGTTGTCATCACTCGAGGGTTTTGCGATTACTTCAGTGCGCATCGATAAAGTTGATCACGAATTCTCTACCCTTCCTGGTGTAGTCGAAGACGTTACGGAAATGATTCTGAACTTTAAGCAAGTTCGTTTCAAACAACAAATCGATACGGTTGACAGCGAAACTGTCAACGTGGCTATCACCAACCAAGACCAACTCACTGCGGGTGACTTGCAGAAATTCATTTCTGGATTTCAAGTACTCAACCCTGATTTGGTGATTTGTAACATGGAAAAAAGCGTCAACCTCAACATGGAGTTTACCATTGAAAAGGGTAGAGGTTATGTACCTGCAGAAGAAAACAAAAAAGCGAATGCACCCATAGGTACCATCGCTATTGACTCTGTATATACGCCGATCAAAAATGTAAAATACAGCATAGAGGACTTTCGTGTTGAGCAAAAAACCGACTACGAAAAATTGGTTTTCGAAATCAAAACAGACGGCTCTATTCACCCGAAAGATGCTTTGACAGAAGCTGCCAAGACACTCATCCATCACTTTATGTTGTTCTCTGATGAGCGCATCACTTTAGAAGCCGATGAAATTGCACAGTCTGAAGTATATGATGAAGAGTCTTTGCACATGCGTCAGTTGTTAAAGACCAAGCTCATCGACATGGACTTGTCTGTCCGTGCATTGAACTGTCTAAAGGCAGCTGAGGTTGATACATTGGGTGATTTGGTATCCTTTAACAAAACCGATTTGATGAAGTTTAGAAACTTTGGTAAAAAATCATTGACCGAATTGGAAGAATTGGTCGTTGCCAAAGGTTTGAGCTTTGGAATGGATTTAAGCAAATACAAATTAGACAAGGACTAACTCCTTGACAACGCTTTACCACTATGAGACACGGAAAAAAAATAGCACATCTAGGTAGAACCGCTTCGCACCGTAAGGCCATGTTGGCCAATATGGCTTCTTCGTTGATTGAACACAAAAGAATCAACACCACAGTGGCCCGCGCCAAGGCTTTGAAGCGCTTCGTTGAGCCATTGATTACCAAAGCCAAAAACGATACCACACACAACCGTCGGGTCGTATTTAGCGCATTGCGCAACAAGTATGCCGTTACAGAGCTTTTCAGAGAAATCTCTGAAAAAGTAGCTGACCGTCCGGGTGGATACACCCGCATCGTGAAGTTGGGCAACCGTTTGGGTGACAACGCCGATATGGCTTTGATCGAATTGGTAGACTTTAACGACACCTATGAGGTGGCCAAGCCCAAGAAAAAACGTTCACGCAGACGCGGTGGTAATAAAGAGACCCAAGCTGTAGTTGAGGAAACCGCTGTAGAGGCTGTAACTGAGGAAGCTACTGAAGAAGCTGCGGCTGAGGCAGTGGCTGAAACCCCTGTTGCCGAGGCAGAAGCCCCTCAAGAGGAGGTTCAGGAAGAATCAGCTGCGGAAGAGGCTACTCAGGTGGAGGAAAGCCCTGAAGCAGATTCTGATGCTGAAGAAGCCGATAAGAAAGACGTTTAAAACTTAACATTTTTCTTAATAACTAATAAGGATAAACCATTGTGTTTATCCTTTTTTTTGTGCTATTTTTGCGCCAAGATTTTAGATATGAGTAAATACAGTCCGCGTCCCAAAGCATTAATTTTGCTCGAAGATGGAACTGTTTTTTTTGGAAAATCCATCGGAATCCAAGGCACTGCCACCGGAGAAGTCTGTTTTAACACCGGAATGACCGGCTATCAAGAAATTTTTACCGATCCTTCTTATTTTGGTCAACTGATGGTAGCCACCAACGCCCACATCGGTAACTACGGCGTCAACAATGATGAAATGGAGTCTGACCGCATTCAGATTTCCGGCTTGATTTGCAAAAATTTTAATTTCGACTATTCGCGTCCTGCTGCAGATGAGGCGCTGATTGACTTTTTCAGCAAACACAAACTCGTGGCCATCTCTGATGTAGACACCCGTGCTTTGGTAAGCTATATCCGTGACAATGGTGCTATGAACGCTTTGATCACCACAGAAACCGATGACATTGATGCGCTTAAAGAGCAATTGCAAAATGTGCCTTCTATGAAAGGATTGGAATTGGCTTCTAAAGTGTCTACCAAAGCGCCTTATTTTGTGGGCAATCCCGAGGCTACGCATCGCATTGCGGCACTTGACTTGGGTATTAAGACCAATATATTACGCAACCTGACCGCGCGAGACGCCTATATTCAAGTTTTTCCGCACGACACTGAGCTTGAGACCATGGCTACATGGAACCCGGATGGCTATTTTATCTCAAACGGCCCAGGCGACCCCGAGCCGCTTAAAGAAGCTCAACAAGTGGCCAAATCCATCATAGAAAAAGACATGCCCTTGTTTGGCATCTGCTTGGGACACCAAGTCATTGCGCTCTCGCAAGGGATACCTACCTATAAAATGCGAAATGGACACCGAGGTATCAACCACCCGATTCTCAATTTGGAGACCGGCAAAGGAGAGATTACCTCTCAAAACCACGGATTTGCCATAGACCGAGAAGCAACCGAACAACACGATGCGGTTGAGATCTCGCACGTACACCTCAACGACCACACGGTGGCTGGCATTCGCATCAAAGGGAAAAAATGTTTTTCCGTACAATATCACCCTGAGGCAAGCCCGGGTCCCCATGACTCCTCTTACCTCTTTGACCAATTTATACAAACCATTATTGACCATAAAAACTAATATCATGAGCATCATTGTAGACATACACGCACGTCAAATATTTGACTCTCGAGGAAACCCAACCGTAGAAGTCGATGTGACTACCGAAAACGGTGTTTTGGGCCGTGCAGCCGTTCCTTCCGGCGCATCTACCGGAGAGCACGAAGCTGTGGAGCTACGCGACGGCGGGGATGCCTATATGGGCAAAGGGGTGCTTCAGGCGGTTCAAAATGTCAATGAAATCATCGCTCCTGAGCTGATTGGAAATTCTGTTTTCGAACAAGAAGACATCGACCAATTGATGATCGAACTCGACGGCACACCCAACAAATCCAAACTGGGTGCCAATGCCATTTTAGGCGTTTCTTTGGCCTTGGCCAAAGCAGCTGCCAATGAGTTGGGCATGCCTTTGTATCGCTACGTGGGTGGCACAAGTGCCTTTACCTTGCCAGTCCCAATGATGAACATCATCAACGGCGGGTCGCACTCCGACGCGCCCATCGCTTTTCAAGAGTTTATGGTCATGCCGATCAAAGCACAGTCTTTTGCGCATGCCCTACAGATGGGAACAGAGATTTTCCATCACCTGAAAAAAGTACTTCACAAACGCAATCTAAGCACCGCTGTAGGTGACGAGGGTGGTTTTGCACCGACCCTAGACGGTACCGAAGATGCCTTGGATACCATTTTGTTGGCCATTAAAAATGCTGGCTACAAACCTGGTGAAGAAGTGCGCATTGCCTTGGATTGTGCGGCTGCAGAGTTTTATGTAGACGGCAAGTACGACTACACCAAGTTTGAAGGTGCCCAAGGAAAAGTACGTAGTTCCAAAGAGCAAGCCGACTATTTGGCTGAATTGGCAGACAAATACCCCATCGTTTCTATCGAAGACGGTATGGACGAAAACGACTGGGAGGGTTGGAAATACCTCACCGAGAGAATCGGTGACCGAG
>JBMYLY010000058.1:0-8476 GCA_049596815.1 Flavobacteriaceae bacterium
CAACGGCAAATTCCCCATCGATTTGGGCGCTTTTAATGTTGGTGACGGACTAAAGTTACAACCTATTGGTCGATTGTCTTATGGCCATCCGGAGCAAGTGGGGCTTGATTTACAACGATTGCAACTTATTGACAGCATGGCTCATATGGCCATTACTGATTCTATGACGCCGGGTATGCAAATCCTTGTGGCTCGAAAAGGAAAGGTTGTGTATCATAAGTCGTTTGGGCATATGCGGTATGACAAACGCATTCCAATAAAATGGTATCATCGCTATGATTTGGCATCTCTCACAAAAATTCTGGCATCCTTGCCATTGGCAATGCGTGAACAAGAAAAAGACAGCTTGTTTTTGAGCCGTCCTATTGCCTCATTAATCCATTCTTATGATGGCTCCAACAAAGCGGATGTGAATTTTAAGCAACTGTTCTCTCACCATGCAGGCATCCAGCCATGGATACCTTTCTACAAAGAAACTCTAGATAGCATTACCCTAGAACCCAGACAAGACTTATACCGAAATCGACAGCGTAAAAGGCACCGCATTCAGATTGCGGATCAATTGCATTTGCAATCATCTTATTTGGATTCTATAGAAACACAAATCATCGACAGTCCTTTGTTGGATTCCCTTTATTACAAATACAGCGATTTGCCATACTATATGTTTAAATCCTATATAGAGGAACGTCATAAGTCGCGGATTGACAAACAGTTTGAGGATTTTTTAAGAGGACCTATGGGCTTGTACCATACCTCCTACAATCCCCTGTCACTGATTGACAAAAACTTGGTTGTGCCCTCTGAAATAGACACTTATTATCGCCACCAAGAATTGCAAGGTTTTGTTCATGATATGGGTGCCGCCATGCAAGATGGGGTAGGAGGACATGCGGGACTGTTTTCCAACGCTAACGACGTTGCCAAAATCATGCAAATGTATCTGCTAGGGGGTAGCTATGGCGGAAAAAAATACTTGCAACCTAAAACCATAAAATCCTTTAACCAACGTTATTTTGCGAAACAAAACAACCGCCGAGGCATCGGTTTTGACAAGCAGCAGTTTGAAGACCCCGGACCGACTTGCCTGTGTGCTTCAGACAGTAGCTTTGGTCATTCGGGCTTTACGGGAACCTTTGCGTGGGCCGACCCCGAATACGACTTGGTTTACGTATTTTTGTCGAATCGCACCTACCCAACGATGGAAAACACGCGATTGGTGGACACCAATATTAGATCGGAAGTGCAACGTATAATTTATAAAGCTCTACTCCAGTAAAAATGCGCATCGGAATTGTTTGTTACCCTACTTTTGGCGGTAGTGGCGTCGTGGCCACAGAACTGGGAATTGCTTTGGCTCAAAATGGCCATCAGGTCCATTTTATGACCTACAAACAGCCAGTTCGTCTCAATGCCTTACAACCCAATATTCACTTCCACGAGGTCTATGTCCCCAAGTATCCTTTGTTTCACTACCAACCCTATGAGCTGGCACTTTCCAGTACGCTGGTCGATATGGTCAAGTTGCATAAATTGGATTTGCTCCACGTGCATTATGCCATTCCGCATGCCTACGCAGCCTATATGGCCAAACAGATGTTGGCTGAGGCGGACATCAATATACCCATAGTTACTACGCTACATGGTTCTGATATCACACTTGTAGGAAGTCACCCATTTTACAAGCCAGCGGTTACTTTTAGTATCAATCATTCCGATGTGGTCACGAGTGTATCTCAAAGCCTACGCGAGGATACACAGCGTTTGCTAGATGTAAACCGTGAGATTGAGGTGGTGCCCAACTTTATAGACATTAAAAAATACGACAAGCTGCGTGAGAATTGCCAACGCAGTATGATGGCCGAACCACACGAGCGTATTATCACCCATGTGAGCAATTTCAGGCCTGTCAAACGTGTACAAGATGTGCTGCATGTGTTCGCGCGTATTGTTCAAAAACAACCCGCCAAATTGATGATGGTGGGCGATGGTCCTGAGCGAAAAATGGCGGAAGATCTGTGCGCCCAACTACAAATAGATGAGCATGTGGTCTTTTTAGGCAATTCCAACGATGTGTATAGAGTGTTGTGTTTCTCCGATCTGTTTTTATTACCCTCACAGACCGAAAGCTTTGGCTTGGCGGCTTTGGAGGCCATGGCTGCGCGCACACCTGTCATTTGTACCAATCAAGGGGGGCTTCCCGAAGTGGTTGAAGACGGTGTTTCAGGCTATCTTACCCCCGTGGGGGATACAGATACTATGTCTCAAAATGCCATTGCGCTTTTGGGCGATATAGACCAGCTCAGACAGTTTAAAGACGCTGCCTACAACAGGGCAAAAACATTTGATATCGCTCATGTGGTACCTATGTATATGGACATCTATGAAAAGGCACTGAAATCCGTGGCACGCTAGTTTTTTCGTTGAGTCTGACTGCTAAAGGTGCTTTCAAAAATTTTATCCGCATTGCCTGCCTCAAACCCTTCCCTGCGATGGGTTGTGGTAAGAAGCTTTTTGGGTACATTTATGTATTTGGGCAACACCAGTCTCTCGGCAAACTCCACATAGCTTCCCGCGATGGTATGGGTGTCTCCATCGGCAAATTCACTTGAGATTTTGTTCGCTACCGTACTACTTTGGCGTAGCAAACTGTCTGGACTTGTCTTTATTTCGCCACCTGCATTATTTAGAACGATACCTGCTGATTTAAGTAGCTCATTAAAGTTTTCCAATTGGTTGTAAGGTTTTGGAAGGGCATGTACGCTGATGGTATAGTGATTGAGGTAGTAGCGGTTGTACAGCACCCAGGCGCCGTATTCGGATTCTGACAACAGGGCTTGGTAATCATCATATGTTGGTGTGTTCCAAAGCGGTAGGTGTAAAAAATCGACCACATTTTCCGCATGGTCCAAATCCAAACCATCTACGGGGTCGCTGTGGATGTTTTGGGTGTAGAGGCCAATGATTTTTTGCGCTTGTTTGGACAAATCGCCCACGCGTAGTTCACTGATAAACACCCTTGGATAGTGTTCCATGGGAGGTTTGTACCAATAGGCATCTAGTTTTTTGGTCTCAAAATGATAGTGCTCCATTTTTTGATAGCCATGATGGAGAAATATCTTTTCAAAAGAAGCGATGCCCAAATGAGGAATTCCCATGGTGCGAAAAGCAATGTGGTCGTTGACAATATCGGATTGGGAACCGATGCAGCCCTTCTCTATAAGCAGTTTGGTAATCTGTCTGACTGCGGGAACCCGTTGGGCATAAGTGTCAAACAGGCCATTAAGAATGAGATCGATGGGTTTTTGGGTCGAAAATTTCATTGATAAAAGGTTTTATGGGGTGTTAAAAAGACTTCCGTTTTGGGTGGCCAAAAAAGTATTCAAGTCGATTTCTTCTTGTTTGATAAAACCTTTTTGAGGTAGTTGATTGTTAGCTACCATTTCCACGACTGCTGCTAAAGAAGCCGCTGTGGTCCAAGAGATGGCGCGCCATGTGTGACCCGCAATCACTTTAGGGAAATAGGTTTTAAAAAACTCTTTACGTCGCATCCGACCCTCTATCTTTCCCTCCACTACCGCATAAACATGTACCAAATCGTCATCGACCGGAGGCTTGGCATGGGTCAAGATGGCCTCCAGTTGTTGGAGATCATTTTTCATTACCAATTCATAGAGCATAAACCGCATAAGCTTGCCATGACCCGGATAGCGAATTGTTTTGTAGTTGAGTGTGTCGACTTTGCCTTCAAAAGTGGCGCACATGGTGCCAAGTCCGCCTGAGGTGGTAAATGCCTCGTATTCCTGCCCTTCTATATTCATCTGTTCAAAACCTTGAAGGGAAGGTACCATTTTGCGTTTGCCATTGTGAATGGCTTCGGCATCGTTGAGATATTCGTTAAGTACACCTGTGGGTGACCACGTAAACGAATAGGCCATTTGCCCATTGGGATAGCGTGGCAAAGCCCCTACACGCAACTCAATATCACGAATTTCGTCGAACTGCTTGGCCAAGTCCCCACCAATGATGCCTATAAATCCGGGTGCCAGTCCACATTGGGGCGCCAACACACCCACTGCCGATGCTCCTAAAGCCTCTATGTGTTGGGTGGTAGACACATCCTCTGTAAGGTCAAAATAATGAATGCCTTTTCGGTGGGCGATTTCAGCCACATGACGGTTTAGATAGTAGGGTAGGGCCGAGACCACACCGTCGGCTTTGTCTAGGATTTTGTGGATGGTATCGACATCACTGATATCTGCTTGATGTACGGTAAACGGCAATGTAAAGTCATAGTGGGGTTGTTGTAGATCGTAACCTTCGACCTCAAACGATTTGCTTAAAAGCACACCAACCAATGTGCCAACTTTACCCATTCCTAAAACAATTATCTTGTTCATTATATAACAATATGTTTTAGTAAAGTTATATAAAAAACAAAATGAAAGGGATGTTGCAAGAGAAAATATATTAACAATCGGGTTGTGGTTTTTATATTCGCTATTTTTCTAATTCTATCACTATACACTTTAACACAACTTTATTACTTGTCTAATTTTCTTTTTATACATTTGTGACATGCAAAAGTTCGGTTCTATCGTATTGGTAATGTGGGTATTATTACTTTCTACTCATATACCGCTACATGCGCATTTTTGCTGTGATACCTTGGTAGATGCTTCTTTGTATGCGGAAGCAAAAGCTTGTTGTGATCAACAAAAAACTTTAGAAAAAAACCCTGTTATCGGCAAAAAATGCTGCATAGATTGGGAATTGGTTTTTGACGGTTACGATGACTGCGCCCACACCTCGATTGCCGATTTCGATACGCCTGAATTGTTATCAACAGCCTTTGGTTTTTCTTATCATGCGCCTGTAGTTGTTGCTGAAAAGACTCTTTTTTCTGGCAAAGATCCACCCGAACCATCTCATGTTTCCCTTTATACATTGTTTGAGGTGTATTTAATTTGATTGACGAACCCTGTTTTCGTTCAATCAAGTTTTATGTAACACCCAAGTTATTATGTATTCAAAAATTATTGTATTTCTATATAGTGTTTGTGTAGCCTCTGCACAACAAGCCATCAACGGGATGGTTCACATTCAAGAGGGGCAAGACCTACGTCCACTCGAAGGTGTCAATATCTATTGGGCTGGGACTACGACCGGTACGATTTCTGATGTTTCCGGTAAGTTTCGTGTAACTCCTGTCGATGACACCAACCAATTGGTGTTCTCTTATATCGGCTTTAAAACCGATACACTAAGGGTCAACACCCGAGAGATGATTCACCACACCATGCGCCCACAAACAGATGATAATCTGGATGAGGTGGTGATTTCCAAGCGTCGAAAGACCGTTCAGAAATCCTATTTCGAAACCCAGAACATTGTCAATGTGAGTAGTGATGAGTTGCTCAAAGCAGCTTGTTGCAACCTTTCGGAGAGTTTTGAAACCAACCCCTCTATCGATGTCAATTTTGACGATGCCTTAACTGGAGTCAAACAAGTACAAATGATGGGTTTGGCGAGTCCGTATCTGATGATTTCTGAAGAGAATATCCCCATGGTACGTGGTGCTTCACAGGTATATGGTTTGAGTTTTACCCCTGGTACATGGGTCGAAAGCATGCAGATTACCAAAGGTGCCGGCAGTGTGGTCAATGGGTTTGAAAGCATGACAGGCCAGATCAATACCGAACTAAAAAAACCTTTGAGCAGTGAAAAACTGTTTCTCAATTTGTTTCGCTCATTCAACGGCCGCTCGGAGCTCAATTTGCACACCAAGACCGATGTTTCATCCAAGCTATCGACCAATCTTTTTGTGCACCTCAACCAGCGCGACCAAAAAAATGATCGCAATAATGACAGCTTTTTGGACAACCCTTTGTCTGAGCAATGGAATGTGCTCAACCGTTGGCAGTATATTGATGCTGAAAAAGGCTTTGTTTCTTTTTTAAACCTCAGATTGATGGGCGATCAAAAACAACTCGGATCGGTCGATTTTGACCCCGATTTGCATAAAGACACCAATAGTTTTTGGGGAAGTGAAATCTTTACCGACCGACTCGACGCTTCCTTTAAGCTGGGGTATGTCAATCCCGCCATTCCATATGAAAGCATTGGCTTCCAGTTGGCACACAGCCGTCATGACCAAGATTCCTATTTTGGTTTGCGCACTTACGACATCAATCACCAAAGTTGGTATGGGAGTGTATTGTTCAATTCCATTATTAGCAACACCAAACACAAGTTTAAAACCGGTCTCAATGTTGCTTACGATGCTTACAAAGAACAAGTGCTGACCAACTCTTACAACCGCATTGACCGTTCTGTAGGAGGGTATTTTGAATACACCTATGACAGTTTGGAAAAATTGAGTGGCTCCCTGGGTTTGCGCTACGACCATCACAACCAGTTGGGAGGGTTTGCTACGCCCAGAGTGCATTTGAGGTATAAGTTTTCCGACCTGACCACCTTGCGGTTTTCTGTGGGTAGTGGCCGAAAGACTGCCAATATCTTTAGTGAAAATCAAAAGTTGTTTGCTTCTTCCAGAACCATAGAGGTGCCCAATGTGTCTGACAGCCGTTTCGGCTTGTTGCCAGAACGTTCTTGGAACTACGGCTTTAGCCTTATCAAAGGCTTTGACTTGTGGCAGCTGCCTTCGAGTTTGAACTTGGATGTGTTTCGCACTGAGTTTGTAAATCAGGTGGTGGTCGATTGGGAAACCGCCAGTGCCATTCGTTTCTACAACCTTGAGGGCGATAGTTTTGCCAATAGCGTGCAGTTGGGGTTTGACAGTGAGTTGGCTAGAGATGTCAATTTGCGCTTGGCCTACAAGTACTACGATGTGCAGTTGGATTACAGATCGGGACGCAAACAAAAACCCTTACAGCCCGAACATCGTTTTTTTGCCAATTTGGGCTATGTGGGTAGCAAATGGCGATTGGACGGTACCTACCATTACACCGGTGCCATGCGAGTCCCAGCTACGGCCAATCATCTCGACGGGCAGACATCCAAACCTTTTGGACTGGTCAATACCCAAGTCACCTATATCCCAAAACCCGAACTTGAATTTTATGTAGGTGCTGAAAATGCATTTGATTATCGTCAAACAGATCCCATTGTGTCTGCCAACGATCCATTTGCTAAATCCTTTGATACCACACAAGTATATGCACCTGTTGTGGGTAGTATGTTTTATCTAGGCATGCGATATAATTTTTAAATAAACTTTAATTTTAAAACATCATGAAAACCCTAATTATTTCTCTTTGCATGGCGCTCCCCCTGATGGGCGTCGCTCAAGACCTACCTTCCAAAAATCAACGTTCCAATGTTGAGGTTTTTGGGAATTGTAGCATGTGTAAATCACGTATAGAAAAAGCAGCGCTTGAAGTGAATGGTGTCAAATATGCCAATTGGAACATTCAGTCGGGCGATTTACAATTGATATATAATTCCCGTAAGACTCATTTAGACTCTGTGCAAGCTGCGGTCTCTATTTCGGGCCACGATACGCGCGATTACAAAGCAGAAAGTGCAGTCTATGATGAACTGCCGATGTGTTGTCAGTATGTTCGAAAAGGAGAAAAAGCCAAGCCGGGACAGATGACCAAGCATTGAGTCATTCCACGCAGTAGTCCTCTCCCTTTTCAAAAAGAGCAAAAGTTTCGGCATCGACAGTAACATCACTTTCCAAAACACCATTAAAATCGTCGTTGTTGGTGCCGGAACCATTGCTAAATCGAATGACAAACAAATAGCGTTCGTTGTCATTGATTTTATTGATGATTTCACCACAGCGATTGTCGGATGTGCAAGCTGTGAGCATAAGAATAAATACCCCAAGTGTTATGGTTATGCTTCGCTTCATTGTTTATAATTTTCGGCTGTTAAACATGGGTATAGACAATCCGATTTGAGATTTGATATCGTTTTTCTTGTTATTGCCATAGGGTATGGCATGGAAACGGTTTTGGATGTTTAAGAACAATATGGTATTGTTGATGCTATATGTGAGGCGCGGGGCTAGGTGTAGGCGGAAATCGTTGTTGTTATGGGTGTTAACTTGAAAATAGAGTGCACATGAAACGCTTAGTTGTTCGTTTAACTCTATGTTGGCAAAAGCATTAAGGTTGAAACGGAATTTGTCTGTTTCCAAGTTTGGATAGCTTTCATATTCAAAAAACACACCTGAAGCCAGATCGAAATAGTCACGTTGGTTTTTCCATAATCGGTGGCGGTAACCCAAGCCGGCTAGATAGCGCACCTCCAATTCTAAAATACGTGTGTTTTGCCCTTGCACAAATCCATAAACTGAATTTTCTGCCATAAAATGGTTGTAGCGCAACTGAGAACTCCAGTCGTTTACGCGTACATTTTTTTCTTTTTCTTCAAAATCATGTGCTATGAAAAAACGCCAGAGTTTGTGGTCGTTTCTTTTTCCTACTAGCAAAGCTGTATAGCTTTC
>JBMYLY010000059.1:0-8376 GCA_049596815.1 Flavobacteriaceae bacterium
TTGTATTTTAGATTTTATTACCAACGCCCCCTCAACCATGCCTACCAACCGTACCCTCGGCGAATTTATCATTCAAAATCAAGAACATTTCCCTTACGCTTCTGGCGAACTCTCCAGTCTGGTCAATGCCATACGGCTGGCCGCCAAAACCGTAAACCACGAAGTCAACAAAGCCGGATTGGTAGACATCGTAGGCGCCCACGGAGAGACCAATGCCCATGGCGAAGACCAACAAAAACTCGATGTATTGGCCAACCGTGTGTTTATCAAAGCATTGCAAAACCGGGAAATCATCTGCGGATTGGCCTCGGAAGAGGAAGAAAATTTTGTGGCTTTTGACAAAGACAGCAAAGCCAACCACAACAAATACATTGTCTTGATTGACCCACTCGATGGGTCGTCCAACATAGACGTCAACGTTTCGGTAGGCACCATTTTTTCAATCTATAGAAGGGTTTCTCCGGTGGGAAGTCCGGCACAAATCGAGGACTATTTACAAAAAGGGAGTTGCCAAGTGGCGGCTGGCTATGTTGTCTATGGCACCTCTACCATGTTGGTGTATAGCACCGGAAAGGGCGTGCTTGGCTTTACCCTCAACCCTGCTTTAGGTACCTTCTATTTGTCACATCCCAATATGCGATTTCCTCAAGTGGGTCATATCTATTCCATCAACGAAGGGAACTACCTACATTTTCCCAAAGGTGTAAAACAATACCTAAAATATTGTCAAGCAATAGAGAGAGATAGGCCCTATACTTCAAGGTATATCGGTTCACTGATTTCTGACTTTCATCGCAACCTTATCAAAGGGGGTATCTATTTATACCCTTCTACCCAACAAAACCCCAACGGAAAACTCATGCTTTTGTACGAGTGCAACCCCATCGCTTTTTTGACAGAGCAAGCAGGGGGCAAAGCCAGTGACGGTCACAGACGCATTTTGGACATCAAGCCCCAAGCGTTGCACCAAAGGGTACCGTTTTATTGCGGAAACCTAGAAATGGTCAATCAGCTCGAGAGCTATTTGGCACAGTAGTTGTTCGGTTTGAGGCTTTACGCTCAAAATCATACATTTGAGATTCATCTAAAGCAAGAATCATGGAAAAAACCTATTACAAACCTGAAAACCTTAAAAAATTTGGAGACATCACCCAGTGGAGCGAAGATCTTGGGACTAAATTTTTTGACTACTACAACGCTGTTTTTGAAAGTGGGGCGCTTTCTGCCAGAGAAAAATCGCTGATTGCCTTGGCGGTGGCGCATGTGGTACAATGCCCTTATTGTATCGATGCCTACACCCAAGACGGACTCAAGCGCGGGATCGAAAAAGAAGAAATGATGGAGGCTGTCCATGTAGGGGCTGCTATCAAAAGCGGTGCAGCTTTGGTGCACGGGGTACAAATGATGAACGTCCATGACAAACTCAGTATGTAATGGGTCTTAAGTCATTACAAGCACGTCAGAGCGAACTTTCGGACACAGACCGCCAACTTGAAATTCTCTCCAACGGGATTTTTGCCGACGGACAACTGCCCAAATTCACCAAACAAATTGGAGGGCCACTCAAACCCAACAAACTGGAAATACTGCAAATCAATATGGGCTATATGTGCAACCAAGTATGTGCGCATTGCCATGTGGATGCGGGTCCTGATCGCAAAGAAATCATGACCCAAGAAACCCTTGAGTTGTGCCTGGATGTATGTGATAATTATGACATTGGTACGCTCGACCTTACAGGTGGTGCCCCTGAAATGAACCCCCATTTTAGGTGGTTTGTCGAGCAGGCGCGTTCCAAAGTCAACGACCTGATTGTGCGCTCCAACCTGACCATTTTGACAGCCAATAAAACCTTTAGCGAACTGCCAGAATTCTTTGCACAACACAAAGTACATGTGGTGTCGTCCCTGCCGTTTTACCGACGCAACAAAACCGACCGCCAACGAGGAAACGGGGTCTTTGACAAGTCTGTCAAAGCCTTGCAAATACTCAACAATCTAGGCTACGGGCAAGCGGATACCGGTCTCCAAATCGACTTGGTATACAACCCTGCCGGTGCATTTTTGCCCGCAGACCAAAAGGAGTTAGAAGCTGATTTTAAAAAGGCCTTATTAGATGATTTTGGCATTGTATTCAACCAGTTGTTTACCATCACCAACTTACCCATCAGTCGGTTTTTGGATTACCTGATTGCTACAGACAACTACGAAGACTATATGCGTGAGTTGGTATCGGCCTACAACCCAACTGCGTTGGAGAATGTGATGTGTACCAACACCCTTTCTGTAGGTTGGGATGGAAGTTTGTATGATTGTGATTTTAACCAAATGCTGCAAATGAAAATTGACCACCCCGTGGGTCATATTGGGGATTACAGCTCCGCGATCAACGACCGTAATATCCGTGTTTCACAACACTGCTACGGATGCACCGCTGGTGCGGGTAGCAGTTGCCAAGGAGCCTTGACCTGATGAAAAGAGTGGTTGTTTTTGTGAAAAACCCCGTAGTAGGTCAGGTAAAAACCCGATTGGCTGCACAAATTGGCCATTCGGCGGCTTTGGCGATTTACAAAGACTTGGTAAAACACACGGCGCAAGTGTGTCAAGACTTTCCCCATGCGGTGTATTACAGTCAAGAAGTTATGGACAATGATGATTTTAAAACAAAGTCAAAACACGTGCAGCAAGGCGCAAACCTCGGCGATCGCATGCGCAACGCACTTCAAGAGGGTTTTTCTTTGGGCTATACGCATCAAATCCTGATAGGCAGTGACCTTCCTGAGCTGAGCAGCGACCTTTTGTCTCAAGCCTTTGACCAGCTCAACGCGCATGAAATTGTGATAGGCCCTGCCCAAGACGGTGGGTATTATTTGATAGGAATGCATGCGCCCTACAAAGAAGTGTTTGAAAAGATAGCATGGAGTACGAACCAAGTGTTGGCGCAAACCCTTCAACATTGCAAAGACTACAGTATGCTAAAAACACTCACGGACATTGACACCCTTGAAGATTTAAAAGCTTTTCCCAAATTACAAAAACACATTTATGAAAGAACAAATTGAAGAAGCAGTTGATTATTTGAAAGAACATGGTTTTGAGGCGCCCGAAGTGGGTGTCATTTTGGGTACAGGCATGGGCAAGTTGGTCAACGAAATGGACATTCAGCAAAGTATAAGCTACAATCATATTCCGCATTTTCCGGCCTCGCTCATTGAATTTCACAAAGGCAAACTGCACTACGGTCAACTGGGCGGGAAAACGGTCTTGGTCATGCAGGGTCGTTTCCACCTCTATGAGGGTTACGATTTGCTACAAATCACTTTTCCGGTACGTGTGATGCATGCGTTGGGCATCAAGCACCTGCTCATCAGCAATGCGGCCGGCGCTATCAATACCCAATTTAATAAAGGAGAACTGATGCTGCTGACCGATCACATCAACCTACAAGGTGGTTCGCCTTTGGCCTTTAAAGGAGTGGAAACTTTTGGGGAGCGGTTTGTGGATATGATTGCACCCTATGACGAAACCCTCAATAAAACCATTCGCCAATCGGCTCGAGAACACCAAGTCCATCTCAATGAGGGTGTCTATGCCTCGGTGGTAGGGCCACACCTAGAAACACGCGCCGAATACCGCTACTTGGGTATCATAGGAGCCGATGCGGTCGGGATGTCTACTGTGCCTGAGGTGATCGTGGCCAATCATTTGGATTTGCCCTGCGCGGCTATTTCCATACTCACAGACGCGTGTGACCCTGAAAACTTAAGCCCTATCAACATTCCTGAAATCATGGCATTGGCTGAAAAAGCAGAACCCCATATCATTCGAATTTTCACAGAAACCATTAAAACTTTATGAAACTTATGCCCCTCTTGCTGCTGCTTAGCCTGCTAACTTGGGCACAACCCACTCATGATAAGTGGACCGATTTGTTGCAGCAATATGTAGATGAAGTCGGGAATGTGGATTACGAAAATTGGCAACAAAACACAGAAGACCTAGATACATACATCGAGTTATTGGAGGAAAATCCTCCGCAAGAAGATTGGTCAAAGCCCGAAAAACTAGCCTATTGGATCAATGCCTACAACGCCTGTACGGTCAAGCTAATCTTGGACCATTATCCCCTCAAATCCATTTTACTACTTGTAAATCCTTGGCGAAGGGATGTGATTGAAATTCGAGGTGAAAACCTCGATTTGAATCATATTGAGCATGAAATACTCCGCAAGATGGACACTCCACAGATACACTTTGCCATTAATTGTGCATCTCGCTCGTGTCCGAATCTAGAACGACAAGCCTATGAAGCTCATACGCTTTACGAACACTTGAATCATGCCACACAAAAATTCCTAAACGACCCTTCCAAAAACACCTTAGCAGGTTCTGAAATAAAACTCTCCAAAATTTTTAAATGGTTTGAAGCGGATTTTACTCAAAGCGGAAGTGTGTTGGATTTCATAAATTTATACATAGAAAAACCCATACCTAGCGATACTGCAATTAAGTATCAACGTTATGATTGGACTCTAAACCAAAATTGATGCGTCAAATAGTCATCATCGGCAACGGAATCTCTGGCGTAACTGCTGCAAGGCATATGCGGAAAATGGGCGATGATAAGATTTTATTGATATCAGACGAGTCAGATGCTTTTTTTTCTCGCACCGCTCTGATGTATGTCTATATGGGGCATATGAAATTCGAACACACACAACCATATGAGGCTGATTTTTGGAAAAAAAACCGAATAGAACGCTTGCGTGGGCGCGTCGTCACCGTCAATCCTACCCAAAAAACCTTGTTGCTAAATGATGAATCCACCATAAATTTTGACGTGCTTATCATAGCCACCGGCTCTGTGCCCAACAAGTTTGGATGGCCCGGCCAAAACCTAAAAGGCGTTCGTGGGCTTTATCACAAACAAGATTTGGATGCCTTAGAGGCCGCAACTCCCAATATCGATCGGGCGGTCATTGTTGGAGGGGGGTTGATTGGGGTCGAACTGGCGGAAATGTTAGTCAGCAGAGGGAAAAAAGTGACTTTTTTGGTGCGTGAGTCTGCTTTTTGGAACCGAATTATGCCTCAGGAAGAAGCCACCATGATTGGCAACCACATCATGGATCATGAGGTTGATTTGCGACTCTCTACCGAACTCAAAGAAATTCTCTCGGATGAAGAGGGAAGCGTACGGGGCATCACAACCCAAAACGGTGAGGAAATTCCCTGTCAATGGGTAGGGCTGACGGCTGGGGTGTCTCCCAATATTGGATTTCTTCAAAACAGTGATATAGAAACAGAACGCGGGGTATTGGTAGATCGTTTTTTGACGACCAACCACCCTGATATCTACGCCATCGGGGACTGTGTCCAACAGCGAAATCCTGTGGGTCAGCGTCCTGCTGTGGAAGCTGTATGGTACACAGGGCGAATCATGGGCGAAACCGTGGCTCAGACCATCATGGGACAGCCAAAGGAGTACGCCCCCGGACAATGGTTCAACTCAGCCAAGTTTTTTGACATAGAATACCAAACCTATGGTTGGGTCAATGCTCAAAAGCAAAACAACGAGCAACAACTCTATTGGTCAGCAGACAACAAAGCCCTTCGCATTGCCTTTGACAAAGACAGTCTAAAGATTTTAGGCATACTTGCGTTGGGCATGCGTTTGCGCCATGAACACATTGATCAATGGTTGAATGAGGGCAGAACATTTGACTATGTGGTGACACACCTTAAAGAAGCGCTGTTTGACCCAGAACTCTACCGCAGTCCCCTTCGAGAAATACAAAATTCTTTTAATACCCAAACAACTATATGATACCAAAAATTCGAAATACCTATTTTGTTTTCGGAGCTGTCCAAGCGGGCATCGGTTTGTTGGTCTTAAGTACTGCCCTATTCAATAAAAGTCCTGAGAGTTGGTTGTTGTTTGTGGCGTTGACACTCCTTGTTTCGGGAGGTATATGCTACACCCATGCACTTTATAACCGCACTCTGCCAGGAATTAAAAACAATGGAGTATGGCACAAGGGGCTTACCAGTCGTGGCTGGGGCGCTTGGGTATTGGGAGTGGTATTGACAGCCTTTTATGTGGCTTTGTATTGGTACCCCGAAACGTTGGGCTACAATCCAAAGGGAACCAGCTCCGGACTGGTCGGTTTTTTTGACCCTTTAAGTCTGTTGCTCAATGGAAAACCCGCCAGCCAATGGTTTGTCTATGGTACACTCTACACACTGGCCATTCTTGTTTTTGGGTATAAGTTTATTCGCAAATACCGCCACAACAGGTATCAGGTAGTACGCACCATTTCGGTAATGTTTTTCCAATTGGGGTTTGCTTTTCTCATCCCCGAAATTTTGGCCAAGCTCAATCCCCAACAAGCCTATTTCAATATGGACTTGAAAAATATGTGGCCTTTGGACTACGACTTTTTTTATGACTGGCACCTTAACAACCTTATCAAAAGCGGTTCCTTAGGGATGTTTATGCTGATGTTTGGTTTGGGAATGGTGGTGCTCATTTCACCCATTTTGACATATTTTTTTGGCAAACGATGGTATTGTTCTTGGGTTTGTGGTTGTGGTGGTTTGGCCGAAACAGCCGGAGATCCTTTTCGTCAACTATCGAGTAAAAAAAGGTGGGTGTGGCAACTGGAGCGATGGTCGGTTCATCTGGTTTTATTTTTTGTTAGCGTCATGACCTTGGCTGTTTTGTACAGCTATCTTGGTAAATACAACCCACTTTTTGGACTGACACAGGACCGTTTTGTCTATGGCAGTATCGGATTGATGGTTTTGCTTGCTGGGGTGATTTTTATTTACAAGAGAAAAAAACTCAACAAAGACGCCTTGATGACCATGGGTACTTTGGGCGCCATTGTCATCACCCTTATGTTAATGAATCACAGTGCTGACGCCAAGCAACTGTTTTTTGTGAATAGCTACAAGCTCAGGGAGTGGTATGGGTTCGGTATTGGTGCCGCGTTTAGCGGGGTGATTGGTGTGGGGTTCTACCCTATTTTAGGCAGTCGGGTGTGGTGCCGATTTGGTTGTCCAATGGCAGCCATATTGGGATTGCAACAACGATTGTTTTCAAAGTTTAGGATTACCACCAACGGGGGGCAATGCATATCGTGTGGCAATTGCTCTGTTTATTGTGAAATGGGCATTGACGTACGTGCCTATGCCCAAAAAGGCGAACATATCGTTCGGTCGTCTTGTGTGGGTTGTGGTATCTGCTCGGCTGTATGTCCTCGGGGGGTGCTCAAACTGGAGAATGTAGCCCCTAAAAACCGCATGGACCATCAAAACTTGATCATGGACACCCCACCCGATTTGTTGGATGCGATAAAACTACCCTCGTGACCCCAAGTATCACTGTCATCATACCGGCATACAACGAGGCTCCTTCTATTGGCATGGTATTAAAAGACATTCCCGATTTGGTTTCGGAAGTTATCGTAGTCGACAACGGCTCCACAGACAATACCGCCCAAGTGGCGCAGAAACAAGGTGCCACCGTATACCACGAACCCCGTAAAGGCTATGGCTATGCCTGTCTGAAGGGTTTGGAAAAGTGTAGCAAAAATCCACCTGATATTGTGGTTTTTTTAGATGGAGACTACTCCGACTATCCGGAACAGCTGACCGAAATGGTAGCACCCATCATCGAGAACAAAGCCGATTTTGTAGTGGGTGCCAGAGTTGCCCATCTTCGAGAGAGGGGTGCCATGACTTTTCCACAAATTTTTGGAAATACATTGGCTACCACCCTGATGAAATGGTTTTTTGGAGCGCGGTTTACAGACTTGGGGCCATTTCGTGCGATTCGTTATGAAAAATTGATGGCGTTGGGCATGACCGACAAAACCTATGGTTGGACTGTTGAAATGCAACTCAAAGTACTCAAACAAAAAATAAGTTACCTAGAAATCCCTGTAAAATACCGGAATAGAATAGGGGTTTCAAAAGTTTCAGGAACCATAAAAGGTGCTATATTTGCCGGTGTAAAAATCCTCTATTGGATTTTTAAATATACACTCAGGTAAATGGATTTTGATTGGGCCGACATCCTCATTCCACTCTCCGCCCTTTTGATGGGCTTATATGCCCTCGCTCTTGTGCTAATTTTTCTGTATGCAATTAGTCAATTAAGCTTGTTGGTTAACTACCTACGAAACAAAAACAAAAAAGACCAATCCCCAAAATTTGACCTTAACAATCCTAAAGAAATACCCCATGTTACGGTACAATTGCCGGTCTATAACGAATTGTATGTCATCGAAAGACTGCTAGACCATGTGGCTAAAATAGAATATCCCAAAGATAAGTTTGAGGTTCAGGTACTAGACGATTCTACAGACGAGTCTGT
>JBMYLY010000060.1:0-8344 GCA_049596815.1 Flavobacteriaceae bacterium
AGTGTTATGATCACCACTGCCAAAGGATGCAATCCTTGCTGTTAGTTCAGCAGAATTATAAGAAGACAAATCATAAGTTGCAAGCACCATAGCTTGTCAAAATCATTGTGCCTTGGTTTTCTAGAGCATCGACCGCTTGCACCAACGTTTTGGGCCCCACAAACTAAAAATTGCCAATCAAGACCTGAGCAGAACCTACAAGATGAAGCAAGCGCGCTTGTCACCACGCTACACCACCGATGTGCGTGATGTGATCTGCGTGAAGTAGAAGACATAAAAAAGTAGGTTTGAAAAAAAGAAGAGGGCTAGACTTCTTCACCCCCGATACTTCGGGAAAAGGGGTCTGGCTAGCAGAAGAAGGGGTTTCGGCGGGCTTTCCCTCGCCGGCCGATGATTTTAAGGAAGGCCGTATCAGCCTGGATAAGGTGGCGGTCAAAAACGAAGCCGCGACGTTCTATGCACGCGTGTCGGGGCAGTCCATGATCGATGCCGGACTGGACGACGGGGACCTCTTGGTCATAGACCGCAGCCTGGAACCCCAAGACGGGAAGATCGCAGTGTGCTTGGTGGATGGGGAATTTACCGTAAAACGGCTCAAGGTCGAAAAAGACTGTGTGTGGCTGGTAGCGGAAAACAAAAACTACCCACCCATACAAGTGACCGAAGACAACGAACTGATGATTTGGGGCATTGTGACCCATGTGCTAAAAGCCCTGTAAATTACCCTGCCAATTCCTCCCAAGGCCCCGTGATGGCCACTGTGTCACCGTTTTCTTGTACGTTGACAAACAAGGTTTTACCCGAGGGTGAAAAAACGATCCCTGTGAGTTCAGAAGTAGAAACACGGTTACAGGCAAAGGTGTAGATCTCGCCGTTTTTGTCAATGCCACGAATGTGGTTTAGCGAACCGTTGTCCTCACACAGAAGCAAATCGCCCCAAGGCGCTACGGTCAGGTTGTCGCACATATGCAACACCGTTTTGTCGTTGGATTCTGCGTAGAGGTCTAGCATCGGAGGGTTGGTGCTTTCTTTTTCTGTGCCTTCATAAGGGGAGCTTTTGTACCGAAACACCTGACCGAAATTTAGTGGCCCTCCATTGGTACAGGCAAAAAAGAGTTCTCCCTCACCCATCCAAATACCTTCGCCACGAGCAAAGCGCGCAGCACCTGATTCGAATCCTCTGTACCTGAGGTCATCTTCAGGAGATTCTACATTGTCGATATCCATCCAGTAGACTTCCAAAGGTTGGTTTTTTTGAACGGCTGTCTCCTCCCAGTTACGGGTGTCGAGTTGGTCTCGGTCGCGTACAGCTAAGACTTGTAGCTGACCACCGGCATGGAGGTTTTCTTTTTCGTTGGGGACAAATCGATAAAAAAGCCCGTCGTGGCGATCTTCAGTTAGGTACACACAGCCAGAAACGGGGTCTATGGCCACGGCTTCATGATTAAAACGCCCCATAGATTTGATGGGTGTAGGTGCCACAAGTCCTTGGGCATTCATAGGCACTTCAAACACATAGCCATGGTCTTGCAGAATGGTCTCGCCATCTGCACGCGTGACATCTTCCTCGCAAGTGATCCAACTGCCCCACGGGGAAATCCCACCGGCACAATTGTTATAAGTGCCTGCCAAGCTCATATATTGTTTGGTGACCACGCCGCTGGCCTCGTCATAAATTAGGGTGGTAGTCCCTCCCAACCCTGGATTGACACCGCTTCCAGAGTCATAGAGCTTTTCTAAATCAACCTGAGAAAGGCGTTCATTCTGAAGTCCATAAGGACTGTTTATCATCTGATTGGGTCTGTTTTCGTGGTTACACACAATGACTGTGTTGCCCATTTTGTCAAGGAAAGTTCCCATGCCGTCGGGGCGGCCGGGTACCAACAAACCGTCAGACATTGGGGTTCCCGATTTGGAAATAATCTTGTACGAAAACCCTTTGGGAAGGTCGAGGTATCCGTTGGGGTCAGGCTGTAGGGTCACGCCTTTTTTAAGGTTTAGTTTCCTAGGTTTGAGGGTACAGCTAGACAGTGACATCAAAGCCAGTGAGGTAAGGGCAGATTGTTTGATAAAATATCTTCGAGTGTAAGTGGAAGGAGCTTCTTTCATATTTCAAAAATTTTCATAGCAATGAGTCTCAAAAATACGAATTAAGTTGGCTTTGCATTTAAATGGAAGATTTTGAAAATGTTAAAATAAATCTAAAAATTAGATTTGGTAGCCTTTGACTTGTACAGGTAATTATTATTTCCGCACTTCTACATGGAACCTACAATAATTTTTTTGTGAATCACATTGTGATCAAAATGAAATCGGAGGAAATAGATTCCCGGTACCGCGGGTGTTTTAATTTGTTTGAGAGCCCCGTTAAAAACATTCAGTTTTTTTCCTTGTACATCAAAAACTTCTATGTGATTTGGGTTCAAATCCGATTTGATATTCAAATAAGCAGCCGAAACAGGATTTGGAAAAACAAGGTTAGCCTTTTCAAGCTCAAGGGAAGATGTCAGTGTGCTTGACCACTCCACTTGCTGTTGGTCACCCCATAAAAAATCAACTAGATTCGGATGATCAATAAATGGGTTTCGGTTCCCTTGATAGCTAAAAATTACGTCATTTCGGTTGCGTTCAAAGTCGTCGACAGGGTCTAGTTCATGCCATTCAAGTAGGGTAGAAAGAACTCCGTGATAAGGCAATTTACTAGATACTGAAGGTATGTTTTCATTAACCTCCAAGTCCAATTCGCCATCGTCTCCTTCGTAGCGGACATCCATATAGAAAATAATACGAGCGACATCGCCTTTGTCTTCGTCACGCGGTTCAAAAACAGATGAGTTGTAGTAGTTTCCATATGTCTCATCGCAGCTGTTGCTTGTGCAATCATCAAAGCTGTAATTCAAGCGTGTAGAATTGACTCCGATATTGCTAGCGCGGAGATTGTGAACGTCTGAACCTTCTGGAATTCTCGTGTCAAAGTCTCCCCTTGATTTTGCCCAAACGTGTTCTCGATTCCATCCATCACCCCCGGCATACTCTTGATTGCCGTTTACAGACTCTCTTGTATAAATCAGGATTACATTGTTGGGATTATTTGGGTCCGCATCGGATTCTTTAAGTATGTCCCATGTGTCAGTAGAACTACTGGTGTATGAAAACCCCGTATGATCATCAATAATGTTATGAAGGGCAGCCCTCAAATCTTGATCAGATTTGTTTTCAGCAGCATTGTAATAGCCTTGGGGAACTTGACCAAAAACAAGATTGGAAACAAAAAATATCCCTAATTGTAAGGTGTGAACGTATTGCTTCAAATTAATCTACAACTATTTTAACGTTATCAATTTCGAAAGTGGCAGCAGAACTCGAACTCGAAGTGTATTTAAAAGCAACAAAAAGGTCTCCTCCTGTGACGTTGTCCAAGGTAAGTGCCCCAGAGCTAGTCCATGAATTCCATGAATTTGTGTTTGTGTCTAGAGTAGGACTCAGTTGGGTCCAAGTACCGCTTGAATTTGGATCACCACCGGTATAGTCAGTTGCATAGAACACCTCCAAATCATCTCCGGTATATCTTTTTACCGAGTCAAACACAAAATATGCAGTGCCGGAATAAGTACTTAGGTCTATCGCTTTAGAAATAAGCCAGTCCTCATTGACCTTAGCTCCGCTGCTGAATCCGGACATCTTCGCACTTGGAGCAGGGTTGCCAAAATTTACAACCTCCCATTGTTGAGAACCAGCAACACTATAGGTAGTCCAGTTGGTGAAATCTCCACTTGAAAAATCATCTTCAAAGACAGAATCATACAGGCTGCATGCCTCTCCAGTCATGTCCACATCATCTATAGAGTTTAACATCAGAACCAGGCTGTCTCCATTGTAAGTTTTGCTTACAATTCCTTTGATTGTACCGGTTCCTGACGGCAACATATTTTGCTTAAAGTTTGCAAAGGCACTGGTTTCCAAAATAAAAGTTGATTTGCCAAAGCCCTCACAGGCTTCTAATGTACGCTGTGTGTCAAAAGTGTCGTCTGGGTCGACAAAGGGTAGGCCCACTTCACTAGAAACAACACTCACATCTGAAACCTCTACCATCATACCTATATGGATATCTCTAATCTGAGAGAATTGAACGGCAAGTGGTGTAAGATCGGAAGTAGTAGCAGAGCGAAGCATATGTTTTTTAGCTACGGCCTCACGAATGTTGGCCAAACGATCTTCGCCCGCATCGAGTTCCCCAATTGATATAACACCATCTCCTGTACGATACTCACCAAGGTACAAGCCTTTCAAGTCAACGTAAACTTCCCGACCGGGATTGTACATATTGTTTGAGTCTGTGATATCGATTAACACGCGAATCGCTTCTGTAGGTGTTGTTGGGTCATTTTGTATATAGAGTTCCTTATAAAAATTTCCGGTAGCATCCGAGGAAACCACATATCCTTTGATAACATGATCGGCTGTAATCTCAACAGCTTCTCCAGAAACACTGAGCGCTTTTAAGTCGGAAATTGAAATCATGCTTCTCTCCCCACTTTCAACATCTTCTAAAAGTGCTGTTAGCTGTGTGTTTTCCTCTGCACCCAATGCGTTAGGTACATCAAAAACATCCTCTTGCTGACACGAAATAAAAAACAGTGCAACAAATGAAAATTGGGTGAATTTGTTTAAATACTTCATAATTTTTTCTTTAAAATCGTAGATATAGGTTTAAAAAATAATTCGTTCCTCGACCGTACCAATATTTTGGTCCAAACTGTCTTTGTGGCGCAGCTAATTCCTGTTTTAATTCTCTGTAGTTGGCGTTTCTTGATTGCTCAAAACCTCCCGTCTTAAAGGCTTCATTGAATAAGTTGTTCACACTTAAGAAAAAGCCGAGATAATTCCTGTTGATACGCCATGATTTCCCCAAAACGATGTTGGACACCATATATTCCCCAAATTCTTCTTGCTGTAAAAGCTCTCGAGCGAGTTCAGGGTCGTAATCATTAAAAGGAAGACCATCGCTGTCTAGCAAAAAGTTTTGGGTGCGATTGATAGGACTCGCATCCACATAGGTGTGGTTGAAAAAGTTGGTTGTAAACCCAAACCACCAATAGTTTTCCCTGTATTCAAATCCGATAGAATACGCCTCTTGCGGACCATTGGCAATGCGAAGGTTTTTCATTTTGGCAGTTCCAAAATCAAGATATCCAAAGTCGTCAGAAGTTAAGTAAACAGATGGGTTGTTTGCATATAAATGGCGACCCACGGAGGCAGCACCTTTCAGAGTAAGAGCCGGCAAGAGGTTGGCTTCAAATCCAAACTCTATACCTTGGTATTCTTTATCAATATTTTGAGAAATTTCTTGGACAAAAGATGATGTATCGCCGCCAATTCCTTCCGCAAAGAAAAACGATATTTCACTTGCGTTGGTCACCGATGTATGATACGCAGTAAGTCGGGCAGTGACCTTGGGTGCTCGTAAGATATAGCTAATATCATAGGCCGTCAGTTCCTCGATAGCTAAATCTCGTCCGGCTAACTCACCAACGATGTAGTGATTTTCTCTAGAGTTTGCATAGGTGTTTCTGAGGTGAGGCGCACGTTGCACCTTGGCAACGTTAAGGTCAAACAAATGCTTACCGCTCAATTTATAGGTCAGTCCAGCTTTCCCGCTCAAAGCATCAAAATTGAGTTTTTTACCCTTACCGAAAGAATTATCGGCATAGGCACCATGACGGTATAAGCCTTCACGTTGATAAGAAGTAGTTTTGAATGTCCCCGCTACATAACCATCAACACGATTGAGCGAAAACTGAGATTTCAAAAACAACTCTGTCTGTTGAACATCAAAGAGGTAGTTGTATTTGAATCGATCTCCTGCACCCGCTGTTCCGTCAGGATCCTCAAGATTATAGGCATAACCGTCAAATGAATCTCGGTTTAGATAAGACGATGCACCCATCATATCTTGAATCTCGGCAAAGTTTTCGGACTGCATATCTTGGTGTGTAACTGCAAAAACAAGGGCTACTTGATCGGTCAAAAATGTTTTTAAAGATGAGTTCAATGTCAGCTGTGTGTCATCCGAACGATCCTCGTACAACACATATGCAGCAGGCAAGCCACTGGCCGCTGTATTGATGTTGGCGTCATAGATTCTGTTCCAATCAATTTGTCCATCGGTCAACAAACTTTCTTGCGCAAGGTAGGCTCCTGCATAGTCGGGGCCATCGGTATCTGCTAAGTAGTAGCTTGGCAAGTTTTTGTAATAGGTAGGGCTTGGGTTGGCGCCTCCAGGATAATCAAAGCGGCTATTCCCCAGTTCTCCAAACTGATACGCCACACTTGTTTGAAGGGTGGTCTTCGGAGAAAATTCGATTTCATGATTCAACATAACGATTGGTTCTTCCAAACGCTTTACCCTAGAGTTGCGTTGTTCACCATTTTGATTGCCCCAATATTCATTGTATTTGGTGCCCATCAAATCATAAACCTCTTGCGTATTGGGGGAAGATTTCCCTCTGCGATTGGGTGTTGCAATTACGGTTAGGTTTAAACTTTGGTTTTCCATCACCTTCTCAACCGACAGCATAAATGACTGGGCATCATAAAAGGTTCCATCAGAATAGCCTGACTCACCCCAGCGGTTGGCAAGGGCAACGGCATAGGCCCATCCTTTTTGGTTAAGGCCACTGGCATAACTGACCAACACACGATTGGTGTATGAACGATTGGAAGAAGAATAGGTCACACGGCCTCCACTTCGGTAAGATGATGCTTTGGTGTTGATGTTGGTAGACCCGATCAAACCACCAAAACCATAGTCAGAGGTTTGAAGCCCAGGGTTGAATTCCTGATTTCGAGTCAGGTCATTAAGTCCACCCCAATTGCTCCATTGTGGACGTCCGTTGTAAAACTTATTCATCGGAACCCCGTTGATACGCACTGCGCCTAAATCAGAGTCAAGACCTCGGACTCTAAAAAAAGATGAGCTAAACTCGTATGCTGCGGTGCGCAAAAAGACATCACGTGAAGATTGCAACAGTCCAGAAATGTTATCTGCCGCTTGGTCGTCCTCACTCAACTCATCGTCACTCAAAGTAATCATACTCATCGAGTCATCAAATTCATCCTCAATCGTATTGGTTGCAACAAACGTTAGGGATATCGTAAGAACATCACCGGGAGTTACTTCTTTGATAAATGTTTCAAAATTTTCGGCTGATACCGAAATGATGGCAGCGCTTGTTAGCGACAAACTAAATTCGCCGTTTTCGTTGGACTTCGTTTGCAAAGCGAGCTCAGGCGCCTGAATCAACGCATTTTGTACCGGCTTGCCACCACTATCGACAATCAAACCAGAGACATTTTCTTGAGCAAACGCGATATTTAATGAGAAAAAAATAAGGAGTAAAATTCGCACAAAAATGTTTTTTTATATGTGCCAATTTAAACCTATTTTAGATAATATTTAAATAATTTTATGAAAAATTTAGTCGCCTCCATTCTACTTGTCTTTATGCTAGGTTTTTGTGCTGCACAAGACCAAAAATTTGCAGTAGAGACCATCGCATTCTACAATGTAGAAAATTTATTTGACCACTTCGATGACCCAAAAACTCGTGATGACGATCGCACTCCCGAAGGACGTGACAGGTGGACTGAAGAAATTTTTGAAATGAAACTTACCAATACCGCTCAGGTAGTTGCAGACATTGGAAGCGACATTACAGGAGGTCCTCCTGCCATTATCGGTCTTTCTGAAGTTGAGAACAGATATGTAATTGAGCGACTCGTCAATTCCCCAGCCTTAAAAAAGTACAACTATGGTATTGCACATTTTGAGTCTCCAGACGAAAGAGGCATTGATGTCTGCTTGTTGTACCGAAAAAGTAAGTTTACACTGCTACGTGCCAAAAAACATTTTCTATCGCTCTACGATTCAGATGGAGACCGAGATTTTACTAGAGACCAATTGGTGGTTTCTGGCCTACTGGATAATGAAGTTATTTACCTCATCGTACACCATTGGCCCTCGCGTAGTGGTGGACAAGCCAGCAGTGAACCCAAACGGATTGCAGCAGGGGAATTGAATCGCAAAACCGTTGACTCCATTCGAGCGATTAACCCAAAGGCTAAAATCATCAACATGGGGGATTTTAATGACGACCCCAACAACAAGAGTGTTGAAGACGCTTTGGGGGCTGTAGGTGACAGAGAGGACGTTCTTGACAACACGACTTTTTACAATCCTATGATGTCCTTTTATAAAAAGGGAATTGGAACCAGCTGTTACCGCGACAAATGGAATGTACTCGATCAGGTTCATGTAAGTCCGTCTTTATTAAAAAAGACAGAA
>JBMYLY010000061.1:0-7958 GCA_049596815.1 Flavobacteriaceae bacterium
AACGAGTAGGCGCATTTTAAAAAATAATTGGACAAGCCGAAACCCCTTGCTGAGCCAAATAACAAGCGGCAGGTCTTACAAAAACCCTTTTTCTTTCATCCAATCATCGTTGTACATCTTACCCACATAGCGACTTCCAGAATCGTGCAACAAGACCACGACCACATCGTCTTTGGTAAAATGTTTTTTGAGTTGGATAAGACCACAAACCGCCGCACCGCATGAGTTACCGGCAAAAATACCCTCTTCGCGTGCCAACCGTCGGGTAAAAACAGCTGCGTCTTTGTCTGTTACTTTTTCAAAAGCATCAATGAGTTCAAAATTGACATTTTCAGGCAGAATGTCTTCTCCTATCCCTTCTGTGATATAGGGGTAGATTTCATTTTCGTCAAACACACCTGTTTCGTGGTATTTTTTAAATACAGACCCATAGGTATCTATCCCCCAAATTTTGATGTCTGGGTTTTGTTCTTTTAAGTATTTGGCTACGCCCGAAATGGTACCTCCCGTACCTACTCCCACCACAAAATGGGTGATTTTGCCCTCTGTTTGTTCCCAAATTTCCGGACCGGTTTGTTCATAGTGCGCTTGGGTGTTGGAGGGGTTGTCATACTGGTTGACGTACCAAGCATTGGGTGTTTCTTCAGCAATGCGTTTGGATGTTGAATAATAAGATCTTGGGTCATCGGGTGCCACATCGGTTGGGCAGACGAGCACCTCTGCTCCTACCGCACGTAGAATGTCAAACTTTTCTTTGGACTGCTTGTCCGTAGACACACAAATCAGCTTATAGCCTTTGACAATGGCGGCCAATGCCAATCCCATACCTGTGTTCCCTGAAGTACCTTCCACAATCGTACCACCGGGTTTGAGACGGCCATCGGCCTCAGCGTCTTCTACCATTTTTAGAGCCATCCGATCTTTAACGCTACTCCCTGGGTTGAAATACTCTACCTTGGCCAAAACGGTAGCATCGATTTCTTGAGTGATGCGATTGAGCTTAATCAGCGGGGTGTTCCCAATCGTTTCGAGTATGTTGTTGGCGTATTTCATGCTGCAAAGGTACAGTTTCCCCGAATTTCTATGTGCAGAAAAGTGTTAGGATTATCACGCAAATTAGCGTCTTTCAATGGCGCGAATGGGTGTGATTTTGGTAACTATGTAAGAAGGAACCCACAACATCAGCAGACAAACCACAAAAGTCCCCACGTTAAGCCCAATGATGGAAAGAAAATCAAATTGTACTGGGACCTTATCAACAAAATATGTGGCAGGGTCGAGGGTGACAAATCCGGTCGCTTTTTGGATACCCATAAGCCCCAACCCTAACAAATTGCCCCAAAACAACCCCCAACCAATAAGGTAGGCCGCGTTGATAAGAAAAACAGACTGAATGTGCTTCATACCCATAACCCCGAGCAAACCTATCATTTGGGTACGTTCGAGTATAAGTACCAATAGGGCTGTAATCATATTTACACCACCCACCAAAATCATAATAAGAATGACCAATGCGATGTTGGAATCAAAAAGGGATATCCAGTTAAAAATCTCAAAATAGCGTTCTTTGATATGTTGCACGTCTAAGGGTGCAGGTGTAACATCATAAAGTTGTTCGGTACGCATTTCCATCTGGTCAAAATCTGCAAGTGTTACCTCCAGGGCTCCGAATTGATAAGCTTCCCAGTCGTTGATACGCTGTAGGTGACGTACGTCTCCAAAAACCATACGAGCATCAAAATCAGGAAATCCCGAAAAATAGATTCCTGAAACCACAAAAGTTCGCCGCTTTGGGAAATCGCCATCTGTCAAAAAATAGGCCGAGATGCGGTCACCGACTTGCAAACCCAATTGGCGCGCCATCGTTTGCGATATCAAAATATCGTTGCTTAAGTCAGCGCTCAAATTGGGAAGGGTACCCGTTGTTAGAAAAGAGGCAAAATCACCCCATACGTAGTTTGCATTTATCCCTTTGAGTACAACGCCGCTAAAATCCGTTGGGGTTTTGAGTATGGCAGCACTATAAACAACAGGGTTTGTGTTTGCGACCCAATCAAATTCATGGATATTGGCAAAAAGAGCCGTATCGATGGGTGTTGGGGTAATCAGCGAGCTGTTGTTTTCGTAGGTAGCGACACGAATATGCCCCTCGAAAGAGGTGATTTTGTCACGTATTTTTTCTTGTAAGCCGAATCCTGTTCCTACGGCTATATGCATGGCAGTCAATCCGATAGCAACGGCTACAATCCCGATTTTAATAATTGGAGCTGAAACGCTATTTTTATGGGACTTTGTGCCGATGAGGCGTCGCGCGATAAAAAAACTGAATTGAAACCTGTGCATGCTACAATCAAAAATACCGCTTTTTTTCTGTTCTTGGCCCTATTGCCAGGTTCGCTTTGCAGCCAACCAATTCCGGCAGCGCAACAAACCGACTTGTATCTTCCGTTACTTGAGGGCAAAACGGTAGCCGTAGTGGGCAACCACAGTAGTTTGGTGGTAGTGGAGGGGAAAAACCAGCACTTGGTTGACCATTTGTTATCCAAAAACATACATATTAAAACGGTTTTTGCTCCCGAACACGGATTTAGAGGTACTTCTGATGCAGGCAGTTATATCGAAGACGGCATAGACAGTCGTACGGGTCTTCCTATCATATCACTGCATGGGGCACACAAAAAACCCCAAGCTCAAGACCTTCAGGACATTGACATCGTAGTGTTTGACATACAAGACGTAGGCGTCCGATTTTATACCTATATCGCTACCCTCCAATTGATCATGGAAGCCTGTGCCGAACAGCAGATTCCCGTACTGATGCTAGACAGGCCCAACCCAAACGGTCATTATGTCGATGGACCGGTAATGGAAAAAGTAAACCAAAATTTTTTGGGGATGACCCCTGTGCCTTTGGTCTATGGCATGACCATAGGGGAATATGCACGTATGGTCAATGGGGAGGGTTGGCTTGCTAATGGGTTAACCGCAGATCTCACAGTGATTCCTTTAAAATATTACAGCCACAAAACACCCTATAAACTTCCTGTTAGGCCCTCCCCCAACCTTCCCAACGCCAAAGCGGTCAACCTATACCCTAGTTTGGGGTTGTTTGAGGGCACTTTTGTCAATGCAGGCCGGGGTACGAACTTGCAATTTCAACAATTTGGAGCCTCTTTTTTAAATCCCAAAGCCTTTGACCATAGCTATACCCCGCAATCCATGCCAGGTGCTACCAAACCCAAAGAAATGGGCAAAAAATGTTACGGAAGAGATTTGACCCAAACAACTGATCTGAGTAGCGTAAATCTGAACTGGTTGATTGAAGCCTACCGTCACAGTAAAGACAAAGACCTGTTTTTTAAAACCAAAGGCTTTACCCGACATGCAGGTACGGAAGCACTCCAAAAACAGATAGAAGCAGGATGGTCAGAAGCGGAGATTCGCGCGACTTGGAAAGCCGGTATTGAGGCCTTTCTACCCATCCGAGCGCGCTATCTTATGTACCCGTAGTGGGTTTTCTGTAGGGTTGAAAAGGTTGACGCAACAAACCTTTGATAGAGCCATTTTCTTCTTCGTCAGGAAACACATCCACACCATACTTGATTTTTTCTGGCGCTAGATACATATAAGTGCCAAACATACGGTCCCAAATGGAAAAGATGTTGCCATAGTTGGCGTCGGTATATGGCAAGACATAGTGGTGGTGTACTTTGTGCATATTGGGTGATACGATGACATAACTCAACCACAAATCCCAACGTTTGGGCAGTTGGATGTTGGCATGATTCAGCTGACTGGTGACCACTGAGAGAGACTGATACAACATAATCACGCCTATGGGCGCACCGGCTATGACTACGCCAAGTAGGGTAAACACAAAACGAACCACGCTTTCTAATGGGTGGTGTCTGTTGGCGGTGGTCGTATCGACATGGTGATCTGAATGATGTACCAAGTGCACCATCCAAAGGGGTTTTACTTTGTGCTCTACCCAGTGCGCCATATAGGCACCAATAAAATCGAGTAGCATCACACCAAGTAACACATATAGCCACAAGGGCAAGTCAATCAGGTTGATGAGGCCAAAATTATTCGCCTGTACCCAGTCAGCGGTGCGGAGTAGCAAAAAAGCGAGTCCAAAATTGACCACGATGGTGGTGGCCGTAAAAAAGAAGTTTGGCAACGCGTGTTTCCACTTGGCATACGAACCTCGATAAAGGGGAACGACACCCTCTAACACCCAGAAAAAAGTAATCCCTCCAACCAAAATCAAGCTGCGGTGTAAAGAAGGAATGTTTTCAAAATAATGAATGATGATTTCCATAGCAATCAGTCATAAGGTGCTAATATACAAATGTTTGGAAATGTATTGAGTTGCTGAAACCGTTGGCGTTTGTATTAAGGGATGCCGTGTCAGGCGCGGCATGACATTGGAACTCTATATCAACCTGTCACTCCCGCGCAGGCGGGAGTCTCCTTAAAGCATGGTAGATGCCGCATCGGAGTGCAGCCAGCCCGAACATACTGGTCGCTACGGGCGGGCATGACACATTAAACTATTGATTTCGCAGGCGTTCTACAATCGCAAAAGCGGCCGGGCAAATGGCAATATTTTTTTGGGTCAAAGAAGCTATCTGATGAAACTTGGGTCGGTTGGTATGGGGAAATTCCCTACAGGCCTTCGGGCGGTGGTCATAAATGGCACAACGATTGTCATTCTCCAGAAATGGACAGGGTAGCTGTTGTAACACCCAGTCGCTGTCTTCGTCTACACGAAGATACTGGGATTCGAATTCGTGTTCCCGCATACCCAAATGTTTGCTGATACGTTTGATGTCTCTTGCAGTAAACAAAGGGCCTGTTGTTTTACAACAATTGGCGCATTGCAAACAATCGGTTTGCGTGAAAACCTCCTCGTGTATGTCTTGAACGCGTTGGTCTAAATCTTTGGGTGGACGTTTTTTGAGTTTTTTTAAAAACTTGGTATTGACGGCCTTCTGCTCGACATATTTGTTCTGCAGTTGATGAAGGTCATAGGGCAAACTCACGGGATGTTGAGGTATTTGTGGGTTTGCAAAGAGGCCTTCCATTTTGGGTGTTTCATCACATAGTCCACAATCAGCGGTATGGCTGACTCTCTTCGGCTCCATTCGGGCTGTAGAAAAAGTTTGCATGAATCTCCGACTTTTGCAGCTTGTTCCTCTGCAAAATCAAAATCGCTTTGGTTATACACGATGACCTTGAGTTCGTCAGCTTGCGTGTAAACTTCTTGAAGGGGCAACATACGTTTTTTGGGTGACAGACACACCCAGTCCCAATCGCCAGTTAGCGGGTAGGCACCTGAGGTTTCTAAGTGGGTCTGCAAACCCGCTTTTTTTAGGGATGATGTCAACGGACCCATATCCCACATCAAGGGTTCACCACCCGTAACCACAATGGTATCCGAATGTTTTTGAGCCTCTGCTACGATGGTTTCAATGGCAGTGGGCGGATGCTTCTCAGCATCCCAACTTTCTTTCACATCACACCAATGACAACCCACATCACAACCGCCAATGCGTACAAAATAAGCGGCACTTCCTTTGTGATAGCCTTCTCCTTGTAGGGTGTAGAAAGCTTCCATCAACGGAACCACCAATCCTTGATTGAGTGCGGATTTCATCTTTAGAGATGTTTGCGCGTATAGGCCAAGAAAGTATTTTGAAGCAACATAGCGATGGTCATCGGCCCCACACCTCCTGGAACAGGCGTGATATAGCTTGCCTTTTCTTTGACGGCTTCGAAATCTACGTCTCCGGTGATCACATAGCCTTTGGGATGACTTTCGTCAGGCACGCGGGTAATGCCCACATCAATGATGATAGCGCCTTCTTTGACCATATCGGCTTTGAGAAAATTGGGAACCCCAAGGGCCGAAACAACCACATCAGCAGAACGAGTAATATCCGCCAAATTTTGGGTACGGCTGTGCGTTAGGGTTACTGTTGCATTGCCAGGTTGGTTTTTTCCACTCAACAAAATACTCATTGGGCGACCCACGATGTGACTGCGACCAATCACCACAGCATGCTTACCCGAAATGTCTAGGTTATAGCGTTTGAGCAACTCCACAATCCCAAAAGGAGTGGCAGGGATAAAAGTTTCCATCTCCAAGGCCATCTTACCAAAATTGGTAGGGTGAAAACCATCTACGTCTTTGTCGGGATCAATGGCCAAAAGGATTTTTTCTTCGTCTATGTGTTTGGGCAAGGGCAATTGAACAATAAAACCGTCTAAAGAATCATCGTTGTTGAGCTTGTCGATCTGGTTTAACAGTTCCTCCTCGCTTATGGTTTCTTCAAGACGAATTAGGGTAGAATCAAAACCAATTTTTTCACAAGAACGCACCTTACTACCTACATAAGTAAGACTCGCGCCATCGTTTCCGACAAGTACAGCTGCCAAATGCGGGGGGCGTTTGCCCTGAGCTTTGATTTGAGTAACCTTTTGGGTCAACTCCTCCTTGATTTGGTTGGAAACCTGTTTTCCGTCTAAAATTTTCATATTCCCTTCATCATTTGCATCAACTTGGCAGCACCGCCGCGTTGTACCATTTTCATCATTTTTTCCATCTGTTCAAACTGCTTTACCAAGCGGTTTACATCGTCCATTTTTACGCCCGCACCCTTGGCAATGCGTTTTTTTCTACTGTGATTGAGCAGTTTGGGTTGGCTACGCTCTTTGGGTGTCATCGATTGGATAATGGCCTCAATACCTTTAAAAGCATTTTCGTCTATATCAGCCTCTTTGATTTTTCCGGCACCCGGAATCATACCTACCAAATCTTTCATACTTCCCATTTTTTGGACTTGTTTGATTTGGCTTAAAAAGTCATCGAAACCAAAAGTTTTTTTGGCAACTTTTTGTTGGATTTTTTTGGCCTCTTCCACATCAAAAGCCTGTTGGGCACGCTCTACCAAAGAAACCACATCCCCCATACCCAATATGCGGTCTGCCATACGGTCAGGGTGGAAAACATCAATGGCATCCATTTGCTCACCCGTTCCGATAAACTTTATGGGTTTGTTGACCACTGATTTGATAGACAAAGCGGCCCCACCTCGGGTGTCACCATCGAGTTTGGTGAGTACGACTCCCTCAAAATTGAGTCGGTCATGAAATACTTTGGCTGTATTGACTGCATCCTGACCCGTCATAGAGTCGACCACAAACAAGGTTTCTGATGGTGAAGTAACTTTGTGAATGGCACTGATTTCGTCCATCAGGGCTTCGTCAACAGCCAAACGTCCAGCGGTATCGATAATCACCACCTGGTGTCCGTTTTGCTTGGCATGGGCAATAGCAGCTTGTGCAATGCCCACGGGGTCGTTGGACTCGGGTATGCTAAACACCTCGGCACCAATTTGTTCTCCCAGAACGGCCAACTGATCGCGGGCTGCGGGACGGTACACATCGCAAGCCACCAACAAGATTTTTTTGGACTGTCGTTTTTGGATATAAGCAGCCAGCTTGGCTGAAAAAGTAGTTTTACCCGAACCTTGTAGTCCGGCCATAAGCACTACTGCGGGTTTGCTGTTTAGGTCTATGCCTTGGCTTTGACCGCCCATGAGTTCTGTCAGCTCATCTTTTACGATTTTCACCAATAACTGTCCGGGGTTGATGGTGGTCAAAACCTTTTGTCCAAGCGCTTTTTGCTTGACATTTTCAGAAAAGGTTTTGGCGGTTTTAAAATTCACGTCGGCATCCAGTAGGGCACGACGGATTTCTTTCATGGTTTCGGCCACATTGATTTCTGTGATGCGACCTTGTCCTTTAAGGACTTTTAAAGCGTCATCTAATTTTTTACTAAACCGATCAAACATGGATGCTTATAGATTAGAAGTGCCAAAATTAAGCATTTGTGTTGGGTTTAAACAGGCGATTCAAACCAAAAATCACCAATACATGGGGAAAAGTAA
>JBMYLY010000062.1:0-7958 GCA_049596815.1 Flavobacteriaceae bacterium
CGCCGGCACTTGTATCACTTACGACCTTATCGACGCAAAAGCCCATCATTTGGGAGGTAGCATCAGTCCCGGTTTGGCGATGCGCTACCGTGCCATACATGAGTTCACAGATGCCTTGCCGAAACTGCAACCCACCGATTTAACAAGCTTTCCACCCACGCATACCCAAGACGCGATTCATCATGGCGTGTTGGAGGGTACTTGTGCAGAGATTGATGCCTTTGTAGCACGGTATACCCAACAGGGTGTCAATTTTAAGGTAATTTTAACAGGCGGAGACGCAAACTTTTTGGCTGAACGCCTAAAAAATGGCATCTTTGCGCACGTTGATTTTTTGGCTCACGGCCTCAACGCGCTACTCGAACTCAATTTGATTGAATGATTCGCAATTTAGTATTCACTTTGCTGTTTGTAACAACGGCTCTACAAGCTCAAAAAGGAACCCTATCGCCGTATTCGTTTTACGGGATTGGTGAAACCTTGTTTAGAGGTTCTGCTGATCAACGTATGATGGGTGGTTTTACCAGTCATGCTGACAGTATTAGCCATAGTATTTCGGCACCTGCCACACTGGCCAATCTGAAAATGGTCAACTACAGCATCGGAGCCAACCACCGCAATAACAAATTTGATTCTCAAGGCAATACTATTAGCAACACCACGGCCGGCATTGACTATTTGTCTGTAGCCGTTCCGACCAAGTACTTTGGCTTTGCTTTCGGCCTTATGCCCCAAAGTGCCGTTGGCTATCGATTACGAGATGTGGACGATCCAGTGAATTTCACTATGGGCGATCAGTATGAAGGAAGCGGAGGCATCAACCAAGTGTTTTTTTCGGTTGGTTTTTCTCCAATTCGGAATTTGGCATTGGGTGCTGCTTTTCATTACAATTTCGGTCAGATTCAGCGCAGTCATATCCGCTTTGATCAAGATATCGATCTTTCCACTCGATTGTTCGATGAGTCTGTAGTGCGTGGTGCTGAGCTAAACCTTTCCGCATCCTATAGTGTTAAGTGGACTCAAAAACTTTATTCTCAGTTCCACGTTGGATTTCGACCTGAGGTTGCCTTACAGTCCGAGAACAGCCGTTCCATTTCAACTTTTAGACGAGATAGTGGGCTGATTGATGAAAGTCAGGAAATCGACTTGGAGGCCATAGGCTTGGCTGTTACCGATATTGATTTGCCGACTTCAACCACTATTGGTGTAGGTTTGGGAGAAAATCAAAAGTGGTATGCCGGCGTTCAATGGACCCAGACTGCGGATGGTGTAAACAACCGCTACTATAATTTTGACAATGTTAGCTTTAAGTCGGCCAACCAGTTGTCTTTAGGTGGATTTTTTATCCCCGAATACGACTCGTTTGGAAGCTATTGGAAACGCATTGTGTACCGTGTCGGTGTGCGTATGGGCCAGTCGGGACTGCGTGTGAATGGAACCGCTATCGAAGATTTTGGCATAAATTTTGGAGTGGGTTTACCGGTAGCCGGTTTGTCTACAGCCAATGTCGGGGTTGAGTTTGGAAGAATGGGAGCTGCTGTAAATCAACTTATTGAAGAAAATTATGTGACCATACGGATTGGTTTTTCATTAAACGATCTGTGGTTTATCAAACGTCAATATAATTAATTATGAAAAGGAACTTTACTTTAATGTTTATGGCAGCAGTGCTGTTTTTGGGCAAAGGATTTGCACAAACTGCAGCTGAGTGTCCTGCCAACTTGAGCATATTTGCCGAATATGCCAAAGTTAAGAACTACGATGCAGCCTATACTCCCTGGATGGAGGTCAGAACGTATTGTCCTGAGCTGAATTCAGCTACCTTCGTATATGGGGAACGGATTTTGAGCCACAAAATCAAGAATGCCGAAGATAAAACGCCTTTCGTAGAAGACTTACTTAAACTTTACGATGAATGGCTGACTTACTTCCCCTCCGATCGTGCTGGTAATAGCCAAAAAGGAAAAATATTGGCTTCCAAAGCGCAAGCCATGCTTGACTATAGTGCGGCTCCCAAAGCCACAGTATACATGGTCTTTGATTCTGCCTACAGTGAGGACGCTGAAAGTTTTACGAATCCCAAAGCATTGTATAGTTATTTCAAAACACTCTACGAAAACTACAAAGCTGGAGATCCTAACGTAAGCATGGAATTGTTGTTTTCAAAATATGAGGATGTATCTGAAAAATTCGCATATGAAAACACAAAATTGTCCAAGGCTTTAGATGTTATCATCAAAAAAGAAGATGCAGGTCAACCGCTAACTTCTAGGGACAAAAGAAATAAGCGTTTGTGTGAAATCAACTCTCGTGCAAATACTACTTTTGCCAACAACCTAGATGCCATCATCGCCAAAGAAGCTTCTTGTGAAAACCTGATTCCACTTTACAGAGACAATTTAGATGCCAACCGGGGTGATGAAAAGTGGCTCAAACGTGCAGCCAGCCGAATGGACTCCAAAGACTGTTCTGATGATCCTTTGTTTGTTGAATTGGTTGAGGCGTTGCACAGCCTTAAACCTTCTGCAGATTCTGCATATTATTTGGGAATTCTCAAAGACAAAGCGGGTGACAATCAGGCTGCCCTGGCATTCTATGAAGAATCCTTGACCCTTGAGACTGACCCCTACCAAAAGGCTTCAATTTATTACAAAATCGCGGTCAAATTCAAGAACCGAGGCTTGAAAAGTCAGGCTAGAAAATATGCCCAACAGGCACTGAACAATCAACCTTCTATGGGTAAGGCCTATGTGTTGATAGCAGCTCTATATGCCGACAGTGCTAATGACTGTGGCAACACCCAATTTGAGAAAAGAGCTGTCTATTGGTTGGCAGCCCAAACTGCTCGGAGGGCAGCTGCTGTGGACCCATCTTTGAAGTCTACAGCTCAAAAATTGGAAGCCAGTTACAATGGTCGTGCACCAAGTAAAACGGATATTTTTACGGAAGGCAAAGCGGGTGAGGTAATCACCTTCGATTGTTGGATTCGCTCCAAGGTAACGGTTCCAAATTTGTAAGCTTGAACAGGGTTTTAAACACCTATTTGTTTGTAGCTACAGCCCTTTTGGTGGGATGTACTAACAATTTTTCTGCTGTAAAAGAAATCAATCGGTTTGATGATTTCCCCGTTGGTATAACTGAAAACTTACGCTTGGTTTATTCCGATTCTGCTTTTGTGGAGGCGGTATTGGTGTCCAAGAAAAACATCGATTATACCAACCAAAAGTTTCCTTATTCTGAATTTCCCGACGGACTGGATGTCACACTTTTTGACAAAAGCGGAAATCAGACACATGTCCGTGCAGATTATGGCATCTACTACCCCAAAACAGAGATCATAGACCTTCAGGGCAATGTGGTTATTTCCGATTCCGTAGGCACCCAACTCAACACCCAGCAGCTTTACTGGGATGCTAGTCAAGAGTGGTTGTTTACCGAAAAAAACTTTACTTTTACAAGTGAGGACTACGACCTCGAGGCCACCCGTTTGGATGCCAATCGCTCTTTCAGCAAGTTGATGACAGGAGTTTTAAGAGGAACGGTTCAAGTTCAAGAAGACGAATTATAAACTATGCGACAATTTTCAAGAATTTCTGAATTTATTTATCTAGCTTTTGGGTTTTTGTTTACCTACAGGGTACTGCTCAATATTAACAATGTTGACAAACAATTCTATATTTACATCCTCTTTGCAGCCCTTTCTTTTGGGATGTATTTTTTTAGACGCCGATTTCGTAA
This sequence comes from Flavobacteriaceae bacterium, assembly GCA_049596815.1. Lineage (GTDB taxonomy): Bacteria > Bacteroidota > Bacteroidia > Flavobacteriales > Flavobacteriaceae > UBA724. Next base: position 3,739 of record JBMYLY010000062.1, read on the forward strand.
AAAAATAGACGATCAGAACCAAAGCGGTTCATGAGTCCACACCCCATGGTCATTTTGATTTCCTTGCTACTCTCTGCCTTTTTTTCTGGGATGGAGATTGCATTTGTTTCTTCCAATCGCATACGACTGGCGATTCAAAAAAAACAAGGTGGACTGATGGCCATAGCATTAAGTAAACTAACTGACAATCCTTCAAAATTTATTGCCACCATGTTGGTTGGAAATAACATCGCTCTTGTTGTGTATGGGATATTTATGGGCCAGTTTGTCATTCGAATGCTCTATCCACAAATCGAATTTTCTGGAGAACTACCTTTGTCAATTGTCTTTGAGCAAACCCTGATTTCTACTGTGGTAATTTTGGTTACAGCAGAATTTTTACCCAAAGTGGTTTTTCAGATTTACGCCAACTCATTGCTTCAGTTTTTTGCCTTACCGACCACTGTTTTTTATCATTTGCTCAGTCCGATTACCAATGCGTTTCTTTGGTTTTCAAAAACCCTACTTCGCAAGGTTTTTAAGACCACAGAAGACGAAATTCCAACGGCTTTTTCGAGGATTGAACTTGAAGAATACGTATCCGAGCATGTGGTGTCTACCGAAGAAGAAGCCTTGGAAAACGAAGTACAAATATTTCACAATGCGCTAGCATTTACAGACCGCAAGGCTCGAGAGGTCATGGTGCCTAGAGCCGAAATAACAGCGGTCGATCGGTATATCAATCCTAAAGAATTGACAGATTTATTTTCCAAAACAGGGTATTCTAAAATACTGGTTTACAATGGAGGTGTTGATCATATCGTGGGCTATGTACATGCATTTGATCTGTTTAAAAAACCCAAAACCACTCGCTCTGTTATCCATCCAGTCGAGGTTGTGCCAGAGTCGATGTTTATCAAAGATGTGCTTAATGCACTCATTAAAAAGCGAAAGAGCATAGCGGTAGTGTTGGATGAATATGGGGGCACAGCCGGAATGATGACCATTGAGGATATAGTTGAAGAGTTGTTCGGAGAGATCGAAGACGAGTATGATCAAGTCAATCTGATTGAACACCAACAAGACGACGGAAATTTTGTTTTGTCTGCACGTTTAGAAGTCGATTACCTCAACGAAACACATGGTTTACAACTCACCGAAAGCGACCACTACGAAACTTTGGGGGGCTATATTGTACATAACACCGAAGACATTCCTAAAACGGGAGAAGTGGTCACAGTTGATGGATATGAATTTGAGATTGCCGAAGTGTCCAACACCAAGATTGAATTGATCAAGGTGAGACCTCAAAATCCATAACAAAAAACGGTTTTATATAACCCAAAGAAGTTGTATTTTCGCCTTCTATCAAAAAAATATCCTATGGCCATTCTTGGTAAAATTAGAGAACGTTCTATATTCTTAATTCTGGTAATTGGTATGGCGTTGTTTGCCTTTGTCATATCGGGAATATTCGACGGTTCGGGTTCGGTATCCCAAAAGCCGCTTGCTGAAGTAGGTGACGAAGAAATCAGCTTGGAAGAGTTCAGTCCAAGGGTTGACTTTGCTGAGCGCAGCTACGGCATGACTACACTTCAGGCGGTAAATTTTGTTTGGAACCAAGTAATCAACGAAACAGTCTTCAATCACCAATTTGAGAAAATCGGACTAGATGTAGGCCGCAACCATGTAGAAGATTTTGTGTCCACTGACCCTAGTTTTGCACAAGACACGCGTTTCCAAAACGCCATAGGCCAGTTCGATGTGGATGCATTTTCCGATTTCATTGCTGATATCCGTTCGAACAATCCGGCGGGTTATGCACAGTGGCAACAACAAGAAGCGTCCATTCGTGATAATGTGCGTCAACGCCATTACCTTAATATGGTACGTGCAGGTATCTACTACACTGAGTTTGACGGTGCCCAAGCCCATGCGCTTGAAAACGATAAAATAAACATTCAATACGTCAAGATTCCTTACACAGCCATTGCTGACAGCTTGGTCAGTGTGACCGATGCGGATATCAAAAAATACATTTCGCAAAACAAAGATAAATACGAGCGTGAGGCTTCACGCCAAATCCAATATGTGGTTTTTGAAGAAAATGCTTCTGTTGAAGACAATCTGGAGATAGAAAATGGATTAAAAAAACTCCTTACCGCTCAGACAATCTTTAATGAAGTTACCCAACAAGAAGAAACCTTACCTTCTTTTTCCGACACAGATGATGTAGCCGAGTTTGTTGCCGAGTACTCTGATTTGCCTTACGAAGATCAATTTCAAACAAAAGCACAATTGGGTACCTATGCGAACACTTTGTTTGACTTGCAAGAAGGTGCTGTGTTTGGGCCCTACAAGGATGGGGATTATTTTAAACTTTCCAGACTGATCGACTTTGACAAAGGAGGTTCTGTGAAGGCACGTCATATTTTGCTTGCATATGAAGGCGCACAAGGGGCTGGTGCTGACATCACACGCACCAAAGATGAGGCGCGAAATGAGGCTTACCGTGTGTTGCGAATGATTCGCCGCTCGGGCAGTGACTTTGCCGAATTGGCTAGAACCTATTCTGATGGCCCCTCCAAAGAGCGGGGTGGTGAGTTGGGCTTCTTTAAGCGTGGCGCTATGGTGGAGGCTTTTAATGACTTTGTGTTTTCTAAGGTGATAGGCACAAAAGGGGTGGTCGAAACCGAATTTGGTTACCATGTCATTGAAGTGCAAGACAAAGAAGATGTGGTCTTATTGGCGAGTGTAGCAAAAAAGATAGTACCCTCCGAGGCTACCAGCAACCAAGTCTTCCGCTCAGCAACCCAGTTTGAGTTGAATGCTGGAAAAGACGGATTTTCTTCTGCTGCCCAAACAGAGAATTTTGAAATCAAAACAGCCGCCAACCTTCAGGAATTGGATGAGAGTATCCCTGGACTTGGCAATCAGCGCAGCATCGTAAAGTGGGCATTTGGAGAAGAATCTTCTGTGGGTGCTATCAAGCGATTCAATAAACAAGGTGGTGGATATGTAGTCGCAGTACTTTCTGAAGCTACTGACGAAGGTCTAGCGAGTGTTGAGGAAGTCCGATTCGCGGTTCGCTCCGTTTTACTCAAACAAAAGAAGTTTGTCTATTTGCAAAAACAACATGCAAAAAGCTTAGACCTTGGGCAATTGGCAGAAACATACAACGTAAACGTTAACACTTCTTCGGCCATAGCTGCAGCGGCGGGCAGCATCGCCGGAGCTGGAACAGAACCAAGTGTGGTGGGTGCCGGTTTTGCATTGTCAGCCGGAGTCACTTCTTCTCTAGTTGAGGGCAGACAAGGTGTTTTTGCACTTCAGTTGACCGGTGACATACAAAAAGCCACGCCCTTGGTTTCCTATCAAGGTTACAACGATACGGCTGCTTCTTTAGTAATGCCCACATTGGCTACTAAACTTCAAGAAGTGGTTAAGGCGAACTACGAGTTGGTCGATAACCGCAATAATTATTATTAATTTTAAGTATTTTCTTACAATTGTGTAGTCATTTAATTACAGTTAAAAAAATTACTTTTTAACTGTAATACTCCTTTGGTTTCGCTTTACGGGTTGTTTTATAATTCTTTATAGTGCTGACAAAATTTCTTGTTTGTCTTCAATCATTTTTACTCCACGAAGAAGACGATGCGGAATTTACATAGTGCTTTTTCATTTTAGTTTTTTCATAAGTTATAGTTAGTTCAACACCCCCAAATTCCGCATCCCTTTTTTGCCCCTGATAACTTAACCAATTGTGGTTACCATAAAGTGTTTAGGTCTTTTTTTATTAAGTATAGTGTTGTGATTTGATAAAGACTTTGATTGGCTTGGGGTTTATTTATGGAAATAGGGACTTATAGAAAGTCTCCTTTATAGGCCCAAAATCGAAGGACATACAGCACCAAAAAAGCGGTACAGACCAAAAACTTTAAAAACGTACCGGTTAAAAATCCGATAAAAGAACCCAAAGCGGCTTTGTATGCTTGTTTCATGGGCGTTTTTTGGCTAAGTTCTCCCGCTAGAGCCCCAATAAAGGGACCGAAAATAATTCCAACGGGTCCCATAAAAATACCGACGAGCATTCCAATACCCGCTCCATAGGCACCGGCTTTGGTGCCCCCGAATCGCTTGGTACCCCATATGGGAATAAAGTAATCAAGGACAAAAATCAGTACGGCCACAGCGAGTGTAATCCCCAAAAAAGTCCAGTCCATGGGCAGCACACTGGT
>JBMYLY010000063.1:0-7270 GCA_049596815.1 Flavobacteriaceae bacterium
TCATCATCTCGAAGTTTGGCAGCCTCTTCGTACTTCTGTCTTTTAACAACAGCGTTTTTTTGCTCCCGCACTTCTTCCAACTTATCTTCAAGTTCCACAACTTCTTTGGGAACATCCATATTGGTGATATGTACTCTTGAACCGGCTTCATCCAAAGCATCAATAGCTTTGTCCGGGAGGTATCTATCGGTCATATACCTATGGGTCAGCTTCACACATGCCTCAATCGCATCGTCTGTATAGTTGACATTGTGGTGCGCTGCATATTTTTCTTTGATATTTTGAAGAATTTCAATGGTTTCTTCCACTGAGGTAGGCTCCACCAATACTTTTTGAAACCTTCTTTCTAAAGCGCCATCTTTTTCAATATGCTGCCGGTATTCATCTAAAGTGGTGGCACCGATGCACTGAATTTCGCCTCGTGCCAGTGCAGGCTTAAACATGTTTGAGGCATCCAAACTACCCGTGGCGCCACCGGCACCTACTATGGTATGGATTTCATCAATAAACAATATGATATCTGCATTTTTTTCTAATTCGTTCATGACCGCTTTCATGCGCTCCTCGAACTGACCACGGTATTTAGTCCCTGCCACCAAACTGGCAAGGTCTAAAGTGACTACACGCTTGTTGTACAAAACGCGCGACACCTTTTTTTGAATGATACGCAAAGCAAGCCCTTCAGCTATAGCAGATTTACCAACACCAGGTTCTCCAATCAGAAGAGGATTGTTTTTCTTCCTGCGACTTAAAATTTGAGACACGCGCTCAATTTCTTTGGCTCTTCCAATCACAGGGTCCAATTTGCCAGCCGAGGCCAAAGAGGTTAAATCACGACCAAAATTGTCCAAGACAGGTGTTGATGATTTTTTGGATGATTTGCTTTCAGAAGCGGAGGTGAAAGGATTTTGCTTTTTTGGAGCGCTTTCTTCCTCATGTTCCTCAGGATAGGCTTCTGATGAGGGCATGTCAAGAAAATCCCCATCATCCTCTGAAGTCAGCAATTTAAATTGATCTTTCACAGTCTCATAATCTACCTGCAGCTTGTGCAGGAGTTTGGTGGTAGGGTCATTTTCATTTCTTAAAATACACAACAACAAATGTGCAGTATTGATTGATGGGTTTTGAAAAAGCTTGGCTTCTAAAAAAGTTGTTTTTAGTGCGCGCTCTGCCTGTCGGGTGAGGTGCAGGTTTTTTTTGTGATTTGGTTCCTGTTCAGTTGATGGATTGGCAGGGCTTAGGATTTCTACTTTTCTTCGTAAATAATCCAAATCAATTTCCAATGTAGAAAGAATGGAAATCGCTTTGCCGCTGCCATCACGAAGGATTCCAAGCATAAGGTGTTCTGTTCCGATAAAATCATGCCCAAGCCGCAAAGCTTCTTCTTTGCTATAGCTTATGACATCTTTGACGCGAGGTGAAAAGTTATCATCCATAAGAAACCGTTTTTAGTGTTTGTTCAAAAACCGAACCATTCTAAGGCTAATAGACAAAAAAATAACAGAAAATACAAGTTTTAAGTTGTTAAAAATTCCTCTTTTTTTTTGCGAAATATGTTAATAAGTATGTACAAAAAGATGCGTCCATAATGCTTCTTTGACTTCTTAATTAATTAAATTAGCATCACTTTAAAAACAAATAGAATTCATTAGATGGCTACGGAAGATAAGTTGATCCCTATCAACATAGAGGATGAGATGAAGTCGGCATATATCGACTACTCAATGTCTGTCATAGTGTCACGTGCGTTACCTGACGTTCGTGATGGAATGAAACCTGTTCACAGAAGGGTTTTATATGGAATGCATGAGTTGGGAGTTCGTTCCAACAGTTCTTACAAAAAATCGGCACGTATTGTAGGGGAAGTATTGGGTAAATACCACCCACACGGGGACAGTTCTGTGTATGACACCATGGTGCGTATGGCTCAATCTTGGAGTTTGCGCTATATGATGGTTGACGGGCAAGGTAATTTTGGTTCAGTCGATGGCGACAGTCCCGCTGCGATGCGATATACAGAGGCACGTATGCAAAAAATCTCTGAGGAGATGTTGGCAGACATTGACAAAGACACCGTCGATCACCAACTCAACTTTGATGACACCCTGAAAGAGCCCAAAGTGCTCCCCACACGAGTCCCCAATTTATTAATCAATGGTGCCTCAGGAATTGCTGTGGGTATGGCCACCAATATGCCTCCCCACAACCTTCGTGAAGTGTCTTCGGGCATCATAGCACAAATTGACAACCCCGACATCACCATTGAGGAGCTGATGCAGCATGTCAAAGCACCCGATTTTCCAACGGGTGGTACTATTTATGGTTATGAAGGCGTTCAGGAGGCTTTCCACACTGGAAGAGGGCGTGTGGTACTGCGTGCCAAAGCGGACATCCAAGAAGTAGATGGGCGTGAGTGTATCATTGTAACAGAAATACCCTATCAGGTCAACAAAGCTGAAATGATTCGCAAAACAGCTGAGTTAGTCAATGACAAAAAGATTGAAGGAATTTCTAACATTCGTGATGAGTCCGACCGAAAAGGAATGCGGGTTGTATATATATTAAAGAGAGATGCGGTACCCAACATTGTCTTGAATATGCTCTACAAATACACGGCGCTGCAATCCTCATTTAGTGTAAATAATATTGCACTTGTCAACGGCAGGCCAGAGCTTTTGAATCTTAAACAGCTTATTGGTCACTTTATTGACCACAGACACGATGTAGTCGTACGCCGCACTCAATTTGAGTTGAAAAAGGCCGAAGAACGTGCACATATATTAGAAGGTCTGATTATTGCTTCTGATAATATTGATGAAGTCATCGCATTAATCAAAGCCTCTTCCAATGCAGATGAGGCCAGACAAAAACTCATCGATCGCTTTAAGCTGACCGAAGTGCAAGCCAAGGCCATTGTTGAGATGCGCTTGCGCCAACTCACCGGGCTGGAGCAAGACAAATTGAGATCAGAATATGATGAGTTGTTAAAGACCATTGATGACCTCAAAGACATTTTGGCCAACAAAGAGCGTCGTATGAACATCATTAAATCAGAAACCACTGAGGTTTCTGAAAAATTCGGAGATGATCGCAGGTCTGAAATCAATTATGCAGGTGGCTCTTTCCGTATTGAGGATATGATTCCGGATGAGAAAGTAGTAATAACCATTTCTCATGCAGGTTATATCAAGCGTACGCCCCTAGCTGAATATAAAACCCAAAACCGTGGGGGTGTGGGGCAGAAGGCCTCAACAACCCGAAATGAGGATTTCTTAGAGCATCTGTTTGTTGGGACCAATCACCAATATATGTTGTTCTTCACCCAAAAAGGAAGGTGTTTTTGGTTAAGGGTGTTTGAAATTCCTGAGGGATCACGAGCTTCTAAGGGGCGCGCCATACAGAACTTGATCAATATTGAGCAAGATGACATGGTGAAGGCTTTTATTTGTACTCAAGATTTAAAAGACGAGGAATACATCAATAACCACTTTGTCATTATGGCTACCAAAAAAGGACAAGTAAAAAAGACTTCTTTGGAGCAGTATTCTCGTCCAAGATCAAATGGTATCAACGCCATAACGATTCGTGAGGATGATGAGTTGCTCGAGGCCAAACTGACTACCGGAAAATCTCAGGTGATGTTGGCAGTCAAATCAGGTAAGGCTATACGTTTCGAGGAGAGTAAAACCCGCCCGATGGGTAGAAATGCATCTGGTGTTCGTGGTATTACGTTGGCGCATGACAAAGATGAAGTCATCGGCATGGTGGCTGTCAATGACATGGATTCTGATATTTTGGTGGTTTCCGAAAACGGTTACGGCAAACGTTCTCAACTAGACGATTACCGCATCACCAACCGTGGAGGTAAAGGGGTAAAAACAATATCCATCACTGAAAAAACCGGCAATCTGGTGGCCATCAAAAACGTTACAGACGCTGATGATTTGATGATTATCAACCGATCGGGAATTGCGATTCGCATGGAAGTAGAGTCTCTTCGTGTGATGGGACGCGCTACGCAAGGTGTTAAATTGATTAATCTTCGCGAAGATGACACCATCGCTGCAGTAGCCAAAGTCATGCATGAGGACGATGATTTGGAGGATATTAATGAGATTGAAGTCAATTTAAACGAATCAGATGACTAACTTTGTCAACAATAAACAAATCATCATGAAAAAGACAATCGTCACATTAATTATGAGTTTCTTGGCTGTTGTAGTATACGCCCAAAAAAAGGAACTCCGTGCTGTAGACAAATTGGTTTCTTCAGCAGCCTACTCAGAAGCTTTAGCGCAGTTGCAAGATATTGAATCTTTGGTTGCTGGGGCAGAACCTAAATACCAAACCCAGTATCACTATCTCCTTGGGAAAACACACTCTGGTTTAAATGCCTACCCTGAAGCTGTTGCCGCTTTTCAGAAGACACAAGAAATTGAGTCTGTTGAAGGTTTGTCTAAATATTCTTCGGAAATCAACGTATTGCTCACCAACTTGAGCGTTGATATTGTCAATCAAGCCATTACTGACAATAAAAACAAAGATTTTTCCAAGGCAGCCGACCTTCTTTATTTGGCCTACGATATTGATAAAGACAACAATATAGACTATCTGTACTTTGCGGCTTCTAGTGCTGTAAACGGTGGGGATTTCGACAGGGCATTGAGCTATTATATGGATTTGAAGTCTTTGGGATATACCGGTATAACCACCCAGTATTTTGCCACCGATGATGAGACAGGTGAAGAGTTGGAGTTGACCAAAGAAAACTATGAACTCTTTAAAAAACTAAAGAAGTACTCAAATTTTAGAACGCAAGACACAGAATCTCGGTTGCCTGAAATCATTAAAAACATTGCCTTGATTTATGTACAGCAAGGTAAAAATGACATGGCTTTTGATGCTATTAAGGAGGCCAGAGCTGTCAATCCTACGGATGTTGGATTGATACTCACAGAGGCTGACCTATATATCAAACTAGGTGACAGGACTCGTTTTGCTGATCTTATGAAAGAGGCCATTGCCCAAGACCCAAATAATGCTTTGTTGTACTTTAATTTGGGAGTTATCAACGCGGAGCAAGGAAATCGTGAAGAAGCTCGTTCTTACTATGAGCGCACCATCGAATTAGACCCTGCATATGAAGCAACTTATCTCAATCTAGCAGCCTTGATTCTTGATGGAGAGTCTGCAATCGTTGATCAAATGAATGCATTAGGTACATCTAGAGCTGATAACATCAAATATGACAAGCTTAAAGAGCAGCGCGAGGCTTTGTTCTTGGAAGCAGTTCCTGTTTTAGAACAGCTTATAGCTATAAACTCCAGCCATATTGAGGCATTAACAACCCTCAAGAACATTTATGGGACGGTAGGTGACACTGCCAATTTTATGAAAATAAAACAAAGACTAGAGGGGCTCGAGTAGTTCTAACTTAGAAAAATAAGAAACCCGCTTTTTGCGGGTTTTTTTTATACCAATTTTTTAATGACTCTTAATTTGTGCGTATGGGTATTTTGATCTGCATTGTAGATGCCTGTTTGATCCAACCGATCGATGCGGACATGACCAAAAGCATGAATGATATGGTAGTTTTCCATCAATATACCCACATGTACAATTCGACCTTCATTGTTATCAAAAAAAACCAAATCGCCGGGCTCACTTTCCTCAATAAACCCTAGGGCATCGCCCATTTCGGCTTGTTGGTGCGCATCTCGTGGTAAAAATTTTCCATACAACCTGTAGACTGACTGTACAAAACCCGAACAATCAATTCCAAAAGGTGATTTTCCGCCCCACTGATAGGGTGCATTTAAAAAAAGCAAAGCGAATTGAATAATTGCTCCCTTATCACTTGAACCTCGAGAGGTTTTTCCTTCATATATATGTTCAAGACTTGGAGACGTACTTACCAAGCTCCCGATAGGAATGGAAAATAAAATTTGATTGTCTTTTAAGACAAAGTCAACCAAATCTGCAGCAAATATTTTTGGAGTTTTTTCTAAAGTTTCAAACTGCTCTTCTTTGATGAGTTGGTATTGTTTGTTGTTGATCCAACCCTCATAGTTATCAAGACTAGCACGAATTAAAGACCAGTTATTGTTTCTTTTGAGAACCTTAAAAAACTCACCGTAGAGTAGTTGGGAGGTTTGCTCACTCGAGTCTGTAGGCTCGGCTCTCATGGGTATGATACTCAGGTGGCACAATCCGTATTGCATGGATTCAAAAATACAAACTAATTATAAAGGATTTGGTGCATGGCCGTTAGAAAACGTATTTTTGGATGTTGATCAAACACATGCAGTTATTTTATAAATACCAATCTCTACTTTATAAAATCATCCTTTTTTTGGCTTTGATTTTCTGCATAGTCTATTTGTTTCCTCGCGGAGGCGGGTTTAAATATGCTTTTCAAAAAGGGAAACCTTGGCAATATGAAACCCTTTTGGCGCCATTTGATTTTCCTATTGCGAAGACCCAACAAGAAATTGAACAAGAACGAATCACCATTGAAACAGAAAGCCCGCTGTTTTTTCAATTAGATAGCTTGGCTAAGCTGCGTTCTCAGCGATTGAGTTCTTCTTGGATTGCCCAACAACTACCTGCTCAAGATACTGCTATGGTGGTTCAACAATGGAAAGACTACTTGATTAAACGCTACCAACCGGGTTTGATAGATATGGATTTTGCAGCGCGCCAATCCAAGCCAGTGATGTTGGTAAAAAATAACCAAGTTGAAAACTTCTTTTTTTCTGATTTCAACACCAACGATTCCTTGCCATTGAGTGGCACTTCTAAAATCTTAGATTCTTTACTGTCCAAAAGTGCTAATCAATTGGTGCTTTCAGATATGTTATCACCCAATGTGGTATATGATTCCTTGCTCACAAAACAAAAACTTGATGAATCTTTCTCTATGATTTTACCCACGCGTGGTATGGTGGCTAGCGGAGAGCGCATCATTGCCCAAGGTGAGGTGGTAAGTGACAGAAGTTTTCGGATCTTGAATTCATTACAACAAGAATATCAAACTGAACTATGGTCGACTTCCAACGTGGTTTGGATAATGACTGGATATGTGTTTTTGAGTGGTTTGGTACTGATATTGTTATTCTTGTTTTTAAGGCGTTTTAGAGCTGTGATTTATGAAAATAACACCAAAGTCACTTTTGTCTTTACCAATGTGTTGCTGATGATATTTTTGGTAAAACTGGCTTTGTCTTTTGACTTGGAATACATCTATGCGGTTCCGCTATGTATTGTTCCC
>JBMYLY010000064.1:0-7204 GCA_049596815.1 Flavobacteriaceae bacterium
TCGGACAGCTTGCTGCATGGCTTCTTCTACCTCTTTGCCAATCACATGTTCACCAAAAGCAGATATGAAGTGTTTGATGCGGCCCGTGACCACCACTCGATAAGGGTTAAGGTCGGTAAACATCACCGTATCTCCCACATTGTAGGCCCAAAGGCCTGCATTGGTAGAGATCAACATCACATAATTGGTGTCTAATGCGACTTCCCCTATGGTCAACCGTGGAGGGTTAGGCTCAAAAAACTTATCTGCGGGTACAAACTCATAAAATATGCCTGAGTTTAGTTGTAACAACATGCCCTTTTGTTTGGGCTGGTCTTGGAAGGCAAAAAATCCTTCTGAGGCCGGATACAGTTCTACACTCGCTAGGTTGCGCCCCACCAAGGCCTCTAGCTTTGAGCGATACGGTTCAAAATTGACACCTCCGTAAACAAACAGCTTGAGGTTGGGGAATAATTCTCCTACTTTCTTGCCTGTTTTTTCAATGAGCTTTTCATAATACATGCTGACCCAAGGGGGTATGCCGCCAATCAGCCGCATGTCCTCGTGGTGTGTTTCTTCAACAATCGCATCCACTTTGGTTTCCCAGTCTTCGATGCAATTGGTTTCCCACGAGGGAAGTCTGTTTTTTTGAAGATAGCTGGGCACATAATGCGCAACGATGCCCGACAGTCTTCCGGTGGCGATGCCATTGGTGTCACTCAATACCGGGCTGCCTTGGAGGAATATCAATTTGCCATCCGCAAAAGAGGCGTCTCCAGTGTTGTGAATATGAAAAAACAGGGCGTTTTTGGCTGCCTCTATGTGGTGAGGCATAGAGGCTTTGGTAATGGGGATGTATTTGGTTCCTGAAGTAGTTCCAGAAGTTTTCGCAAAATACAGGGGTTCCCCAGGCCATAAGACATCTTGATTGCCGGCTACGGCTTTTTCTACATAGGGTCTTAGCGCTTCATAATCGCGAATGGGTACGCATGCTTTGTAGTCCGCATGACTTTTGATTTTATCAAAGCCGTGGTCTTGCCCAAATTGGGTGTGTTTGGCTGAGTCGATGAGGTTGCAAAAAACGTCATGTTGTGTTTTTATTGGTTGATGCGCCCATTTCTGTACCTTTTGATGAGCCTTTCGGGCAAGTATTTTTGCTAAAATTGTTTTTATCGACATCTTATTCGAAATCTATAAACTCTGTTGGGTCGATGGGGAAGCCATCACTCCACAACTCGAAATGCAAATGGGGACCTGTGGACAAATTTCCTGTGCTTCCTGCAAAAGCAATGACCTCTCCTGAGGTAACCAAATCGCCTTGAGTCACCGCCAAAGATTCGCTGTGTTTGTAAACACTCACTATGTTTTGTGCGTGCTTGATGATGACCACATAACCCGTTTCTGTGGTCCAATCTGCAAAAATCACCGTGCCGGGAGCCACCGATTTTATGGGGGTGTTTTTAGTAACAACGACGTCTACTGCAAAATGGTTGGTGGTGGGGTCAAAGCCTTGAGAGATGGTGCCGGTAGCCGGGCTGTAAAGCACGTAATTTACCCTGTTTTCTGCGGTTTCGAACAAATTAAACCGATCTTCACGCGCCACTTCTTCTCTGAGGAGTGAGTCTTGGGCGCTTGTGACAAAATCTGATTCAGTAGGCACCAAAAAAAGGGTGTTGCGTATGGAATCTTGTTCAAAGTCTGTTGCGCTCATGTCTCCAGTCAGTACTTGAGTAATAGATGCAATAAACCGTTGGTTGCGCTCTAGCTGAAGTTGTAAGGAATCCAAAACATAAGTGTTCTCCACGGCTTGTCTTCGCAAAGCCGTGGAGTCATAGCCCGGAATGTATTCTTTTAGAGGGGTCAGGGCAATGATGGCATAGGTAGCCGAGACCAAAAAGACGGCTGACAATCCAACAATCAAAAAAACGTTGAATCGGCTTAACTTATAAGACAAAAGCTCCTCAAAAGTGTCCTCATTGAGCACAACGAGTCTGTACTTGGCCAGCAGTCTTTTGACCAAGCTTTTCTTTTTGGGTCTGTTGGTGGTTTGGGTCATTTGGGCAAATATAGCCAACTCCTCTTAGTGTGATGACCAAAATCTTAGTACATTTGCGACAAAGAATAAGCTTATGTCTTTATTTATCCTCCCTTTGGCCATTGGACCATGGCAAATCGTTTTGATTGTCCTTGTGGTATTGCTTCTTTTTGGCGGTCGTAAAATTCCCGAACTGATGCGCGGCTTGGGCAGTGGCATCAAGGAGTTTAAGGAAGCTTCGAAAGACGAAGAATCTTCGAAAGACAAAGACGCTTAAGGCGTTTCTGCTTCACGGGTTGATTTCAAAATCGTTTCAACCTCAAAAATGTAGTCTCTTTTGGCTGCGGACGGGGCAAACACAAAGCCTTCCATAACTAGATTGTACCCTTTTTCTTTGTCCGCAATGACATATTGCAAAAATGGGCCTGCCATAAAATCTCCCTTTACTTCCCATGTGCCTCGAACTTCCAAAGCGGGCTTGCCTGTAAATTGGGTGGTGTATGTATAGGGCTCATAGGCCGCTTCTGTTATCATATGGGTGTTGGGTAGCCGTCCCGGTACGAATGCCTTTCCTATAGAGTCTCGCACGGCTATGGCTTTATTTAGGTTTTGAGAGGCTATCATTTCAGGGTCATACTGGGTTGTATAAACCAACAAGTTGATATGCCCTTTTTGTGTTTCGCGTTGTAACCAAAGTGTTTGAGCGCCACGTTTCACCACTCGGTAATTAGAGGGCATGGTCATTTGGAGTCCAAATTGTGCTTCTAGACCATGCTGATCAAAAGTGGCTTTTTGAATCCGTCGCAGTCGCTCTTTTCGGTCTTGCGCTTTGAACCGGTCGATCACCTTTGTGGCTTGAGATATTAGACTTTCTATGAGCGCATCAGTTTCAGGAGCGCTAAACACAGCCATGGTTTGGGGTCGGGCATAATAATTTTCATCCAAACGCACTTCTATTTGGTTGCTTAGTCCGATCCAAATAATATTTCTTCCCGAACGTGCAAACCCGCTAAAAACCTCAGGGGGCATTTGGTTGAGGTCAAAAAGAGGTTCTTCTTGGGGTAGTCCTTCCGCAGGATAGGCGTATACATCTCGAACAACTTGTCCGACCTCTCCTTCCCACATTGATGTGGGCATCACCACTGTTACCGCATTGATGTTGCCGTTGGAGGTTGGTATAATGGGTGTTTGTTTGCGGTTACAGCCCGCTAAGATGGTTGCAAAAAAAGCAAGAAGTGAAAGCCTGTTTAGCATGACTTGCTTTTGTTCAAAAATCAAGCCAAAATCGCAGCAATGCCGGGAAGGGTTTTCCCTTCAAGGCTTTCCAGCATGGCACCACCTCCGGTAGACACATAGCTTACTTTGTCTTCCATGCCAAACTGCTTTACGGCCGCCACGGAGTCTCCGCCTCCGACCAATGAAAACGCGCCGTTTTGTGTGCTTTGGGCAATGGCCTCACCAAGTTGGATGGTGCCTTTGGCGAAATTAGAAAATTCGAAAACACCCAAGGGTCCATTCCACAATATGGTCTTGGCCTGCGAAACAACATTTGCAAAATTTTTCAAGCTTTTGGGTCCGGCGTCCATGCCTTCCCAGCCCTCAGCAATGTTGTTGATGTCAAAAACCTGTTGTGCAGAATCATTTGAAAATTCGTTCCCTCCCACTACATCAACAGGCAAATGAATGTGTACGCCTTTTTCTTTGGCAGCAGCCAATATAGATAGTGCCAAGTCCTTTTTGTCGTCCTCACAAATAGAATTTCCAATGCTGCCACCCATAGCTTTGACAAAAGTGAATGCCATACCGCCCCCTATAATCATGTGATCTACCTTGTCTAAAATGTTTTCTATGATGGTGATTTTAGAAGATACTTTAGCGCCTCCTAAAATGGCTAAAACTGGTTTTTCGCCGGACTGCATCACCTTGTCAATGGCTTCAATTTCTTGAGACAACAGCGCTCCAAAACATTTGTTTTTTGGAAAATGTTTCGCCACTACGGTAGTCGAGGCATGGGCGCGATGGGCAGTACCAAACGCATCATTGATATAAAAATCTCCCAACTTGGCCAGTGCAGACGCAAAAGCCTCATCTCCTTGTGTTTCTTCTGGGTGAAAACGCAGGTTTTCTAGCAACAAAACAGCGCCCGGCTGTAGGGCTTGGGCTGCAGCCTGTGCTTCTTGGCCTACGGTTGTCGCACAAAACTGCACATTCACGCCCAATACCTCTGATACTTCAGAAACAATATGGCGTAATGACAAATCGTCGTCCTTTCCCTTTGGGCGTCCCAAGTGAGACATCAATATACAGCTTCCCCCTTCGGACAATACTTTGTCTATCGTGGGTTTTGCCGCGCGGATGCGGGTATTGTCTGTGACTTGTTTATTTGCGTCTAAAGGCACATTAAAATCAACACGAATAAGGGCTTTTTTGCCCGAAAAGGAATAATTGTCAAGAGTATGCATGGTTTATTTTTGGGCGCAAATGTACCTTTTTTTAGTGTCTTAAGGATGGTTTTCTTGTCATCATAACATTAAGGCACGACTAGGATGGTTATCTTTGTTTATGCGATTTTATGAAATCCTCGGTCACGACGCCCAAAAAGAAGCCCTAATGGCGGGGGTTGCTCTGGGCAGAATTCCCCATGCACAGCTTTTTGTGGGGCCTGAGGGCTGTGGTTTGCTGCCGATGGCCTTGGCCTATGCGCAGTATGTGTTTTGTCAAAACCAAACTTCGGAAAACAGTGACGAGGGTGCTGGGTGTAACCTAAGATGCGACCATCTTTCCCATCCCGACTTGCATTTTGTTTACCCAACAGCTACCAACAATCGTGTTAAATCAAAGCCTAGCTCGATTGCTTTTTTGGATGATTGGCGGTCTTTTGTTCTTGAGAATCCCTATGGGGGTTTGTTCGATTGGTATCAACATTTGGGGGTGGAAAACAAACAGGGTCAAATAGGGGTTGCCGACGCTCAAGAACTCATAAGTGCACTTGGGTTAAAATCCTATGAAGGGGGGTGGAAAGGCGCCGTGGTTTGGGGCGCAGACAAACTCAACGTCGCTGCTGCCAACAAGTTGCTAAAACTGGTGGAGGAGCCGCCAGAAAAAACGCTCCTACTGTTGGTGACAAACCACGAGGATCAGGTGCTTGAAACCTTGCGTTCGCGCTGCCAAACAACCACCTTTTCTGCTTTGCCTCCGCAAACCATTGCCTCGGGGTTGCTGTCTAAAGGCTGTCCTCAAGAAACCGCCCAACAGCTTGCCCATCAAGCCAATGGTGATTACAATTTGGCCTTGTCGCTTCTCAAAAATGCAGATTCACCCTTTGAAGATTGGTTTGTGCATTGGGTGCGAACTGCATTTAAAGCGCGCGGCAATAAAAGTGCGGTGCTAGAGCTCATAGCGTGGAGTCAACTAGTTGCCGGTACTGGGAGAGAAACACAAAAACAATTTTTGAGGTATTGCATCGAACTCTTTCGCCAGGCTTTGATGACAAATTATGGGCTAAAAGAGCTCACCCACTTTGTTTCCAAGGGGAATTTTGAGCTTGATCGCTTTGCCCCATTTGTTCATAACGGGAATATCTTTCTGATTGTCAAAGCTTTGGAAGAAAGTTTTTACCACGTAGAGCGAAACGGAAACGCGAAAATGATTTTTTCAGAACTGTCCTTAACCCTCACCAAGCTCATACACGCCAATCCCAAAGCGGCCTAAAAAACGGCTTTCATAAATAGCTCCTCTAGGCTTTTCCTTTTTTTTTCGACGCTACACATGCTTGTTGTTTAAAGACGCTTTTAAAACGCTTTATTTTGCTTTTTTGAACACGTAAATGAGCGAGGAATACATCCCTGTACGATTTGCCTTACAGTTTGAGC
Organism: Flavobacteriaceae bacterium; assembly: GCA_049596815.1. Classification (GTDB taxonomy): domain Bacteria; phylum Bacteroidota; class Bacteroidia; order Flavobacteriales; family Flavobacteriaceae; genus UBA724. Next base: position 5,887 of record JBMYLY010000064.1, read on the forward strand.
GGGTGCCATTTATTAGGGCTCGTAGCCATGGAAAAGGATTTTTTTGAATTTTTTCTGACAACAATGCAATATAATAGGCATCCATGTGCAAGGGGTGTTGTTGCACCAACTCAAACCCAAATTCATTAGCCATCTCTTTGATGCCGTTTGGTGTAAAGTGCCACAAATGTCGAGGAACATCATACGCCGCCCAATCGGCTTGGTAGTGCTGGGCGTCCCATGAGGCACAGTTAGGGAGCGCTATCACCAACACACCGTTTTGCGTAAGCGATGCATGTGCTTGTTTTAGGAAGTCTTGTGGGGATGGCAGGTGCTCTAAGACATGCCAAGCGGTGATGCAGTGATAGTGTTTCGATTTGACCCAATCAGAAACAAAAAGGTTTTCTTTTTGCTTGCCTTGGTGTATCAAGGGGTCATACCCCTTGGCGGTCCAGTCTTTGTTTTGAGCGGCTTGCACGAAAGCTCCTGTCCCTGCTCCAAAGTCTAAAAGGTTTCCCTTTTTTGGAACAAACCTATTTAGAAGTTTTAACTTGTAAGTAATATTGAGCCGCCTCAAAAAACCATAAAGGGCATAAAAAAACCCTTGACTTTCTTGTTGGTGTGAGATATAATCCGGGTGGTCATAATACGGTTCTAGTAGCTCAGGGATGGGTTGTGTGAGGAATGCGGCATACTTTGTGTGAGGAACCAACTCAAACAACTGTCCGCTTACCAAATGATCTTTACACTGAAGGTTCTTCACTTGTTTATTGTTGGTTCCACGTGGAACTCATCGTCCCATATGCACAAGCAACACACTGATGTCGCTAGGGGAAACCCCGCTGATGCGAGAGGCTTGCGATAGGGTGGTGGGTTGTATTTCTGTCAACTTCTGGCGCGCTTCTGTAGACAGGGACTTGAGCTTGGAATAATCGAAGTTTTGAGGGATCGCGACAGCCTCCAGGCGGTCTAGCTTTTCCGCTTGTGCTTGTTCTTTTTCTATATAGCCCGCATACTTCACTTGGATTTCGGCCTGCTCTAATACTTCGGTTGGGAAATTGTTTTCTTCCACAAAAGATGATAGAGGCTCTGTATGAATAATGTCCTGAAGGCTCAGCTGTGGGCGCGCCAACACCTTCGCCATTTTCATCGGCTGACGCATCGGTGTAGATTCATTTGCCTCTAATATAGGGTTCGCTATTTCAGGCTGAATGCTCGTAGACTTAAAAAAAGAAATTAGCTTTTCAGACTGCTGGCTTTTGAGTTCCATCTGTCGCATTCGAGCATCAGAAGCAAGGCCTATTTTATGTGACAAGGGAGTAAGGCGCATATCGGCATT
>JBMYLY010000065.1:0-7164 GCA_049596815.1 Flavobacteriaceae bacterium
ATGGCCAAGGTGGCATAAATGATACCGTTGATGTAACTGAATTCAGCATCTAAGATGATAGCCAAACCAAAAACGACTAATAAACCCAATACAAGCTCATAGGTAACAAACTTTCTTTTGTAAAAAATAGGTTCAAGCAAGGCGGTGACAAACGCACCAGAGGATAATATCGCAAGTGTAATAGATACGTTAGACACTTTGACGGCATGAAAAAAGCAAATCCAATGCAAGGCAATTAGTAAACCACAAATTGTCATGACACCAATTTGTTTGGGCGTCACTTTTAAAGAAGTTTTACCAATCCAAAGCACCAAAGCCAAAACAACTGAAGCTATGCTCATACGGTACCATACAAGCGATAGGGCGTCGATAGAAATAAGTTTACCCAAGATGGCCGTAAAGCCAAATATAAAGACGATGAAATGGAAATGTGCCGCGCTTTTGAGTCTATCTTTTTGCATAGCGCAGTAGTAGTATTGACAGAAATCCAAAAACCATATTAGGCAACCAAGCCGCCAATGCCGCAGTAAAGTTTGCTTTTTCGACCATTACTTCGAAGATTTTATCGAAGAATACATATATAAAAGCCAGAACAATACCAAAAGCCAAGTTGAGACCAATACCGCCTCGTCGCTTAAAAGAGGCCACAGAAACCCCAATAATGGTCAGAATAAAGGCCGAAATAGGAAGCGACCAACGCTTGTGTCTCACCAAAAGATGGCTGTTGATAAGTGGGCTACCACTTTCGCGTTCTTGAGCTATAAAACGATTGAGGTTACCCATGGTCAGGGTTTGTGCTTTGTATTCCAAAGGAGCTAAATCCTCTAAGGCAAAAGAAAGTAGGGTATCCAAGCGCGGTTGGCCCTCTATGCGTTCTTGATCTCCATCAAAAGTGCGTTTGAAATAGTTTGTGAGGCGAAACAAACTGTCTTTCTCCACCCAACGGATATTTTGAGCAGTGATTTTATAAATCAGTTGGTTATCTTGAAAATGTTCATAGCTAAAATTGTAACCCAGTTGTCGCTTGGGGTTGTACTGGCTTAGATAAACAAAGTCATTTTCACCAAACTGTTTGTACAACAAGCGCGTCTGTCGGTCATTACGGGTAGATTTATAGTACTTAAACTCAAATTCGTTAAAGTTTTTACTAGTTACAGGAACAATAAATTGACCTGTAAGAAAAGCACCTACCGCAATGACTGAGGCTGCTATCATAAAAGGTCGTAGATAGCGGTAAAACGAAATCCCAGAACTCAAGACAGCAATTACTTCGGTATTGGACGCCAGTTTGGAGGTAAACCAAATAACGGATAAAAACAAAAAAATTGGGAACAACAAGTTGCCAAAGAACCAAACAAAGTTGAAATAGTACCACAAAATCTCATCAGTGGGCACCTCATATTGTTTAAACTTGTCAATTTTTTGAGACAAATCGACTAGAATACTGATCGGAACAAATAGCAATAGCATGGTGAGAAAAGTACCAATGTATTTGAAGACAATATAGCGATCTAAGATTTTCATCATCGGTCTACAATCGTTTGTCCATTTGAGAAACCATTTGATTTTTCCAAGAGAGAAAGTCTCCCGCTAAGATATGTTTTCTGGCCTCGCGTACCAACCACAAATAAAAACTCAAGTTGTGAAGGGTCGCAATTTGTTTGCCCAAAAACTCATTGGCAGCAAAAAGGTGACGCAAATAGGCTTTTGAATAGGCTGTGTCGACGTGGGATGTTCCTTCAGGGTCTATGGCAGAGTAGTCATCTGCCCACTTTTTGTTTTTGATGTTAATGGTACCATGGGCCGTAAACAACATGCCATTTCTTGCATTGCGCGTGGGCATCACGCAGTCAAACATGTCGATCCCTAGAGCGATGTTTTCTAGCAGGTTAATTGGTGTGCCTACACCCATCAAATAGCGTGGTTTTTCTTTGGGCAACTCTGCACAGACTGCATCTACCATGGCATACATTTCATCGGCAGGCTCCCCTACAGACAGCCCACCAATGGCGTTTCCGACAGCATCCACATCTGCTATGTATTTGGCTGATTCCTTTCGAAGATCTGTATAGGTGCTTCCTTGAACTATGGGAAATAGATATTGGTTGTGTCCATACTTGGGCGTGGTTTCTGTCATGTGTTTGATACAACGATCAAGCCAACGATGCGTCAAGTACATAGAGTTTTTGGCATAGCTGTAGTCGCATGGGTATGGGGTACACTCATCAAAAGCCATGATAATATCTGCTCCGATAGAACGCTGTATGTCAATCGCTTTTTCTGGAGTAAAAAAATGTTTTGATCCATCGATATGAGACCTAAAAGCGACCCCGTTCTCTTCAATTTTTCGATTGTCTGAAAGGGAATACACTTGATAACCACCACTATCAGTGAGTATGTTTCTGTCCCAATTCATAAACTTATGTATCCCACCAGCCTTTTCTAAAATATCGGTTCCCGGACGTAAGTACAAATGATAGGTGTTGGCTAAGATGATATCGGGGTTGACGTCCTGTTCCAAATCACGCTGAAGGACTCCTTTGACGGTTGCTTGCGTGCCGACCGGCATAAATATGGGGGTTTGTATGGTGCCATGGTCAGTAGTGAGCGTAGCAGCACGCGCCTGGGAAGCGGCATCCGTATGTTCGCAGACAAATTGCATATTGGCGCAAAGATAACCATACCAATTGAGCTCTTTATTTTTCTTAACAAAATGTTGATTTCTGTATAGAAATTAAAAGCAAAAAAGTTTTTTTTGGCTGTACTGATGTAGTATTTTTACCGGCATCAACAAAACCAAAAATGAATAGAGTTGAAACGCTTGAACAAATGGTTCAGCAAGTACGCAGAGACATCTTGCGTATGGTTCACAAAGTCAATTCAGGTCACCCGGGAGGGTCTTTAGGATGCGCAGAGTTTTTTGTAGTGCTTTACAAAGAAATCATGCATCACAGCACAGACTTTGATATGGACGGTCATAATGAAGATTTGTTTTTCTTATCCAACGGACATATCTCTCCTGTTTATTACAGTGTGTTGGCAAGAACCGGATATTTTCCTGTAGAGGAGCTCAATACGTTTCGTTTATTAGATTCACGTCTTCAAGGACATCCAACCACCCATGAAGGATTGCCAGGAGTCAGGATTGCTTCCGGCTCTTTAGGTCAAGGTATGTCTGTTGCGCTTGGTGCCGCAGCTGCTAAAAAACTCAACAATGACACCCACTTGGTGTATAGCTTGCACGGAGATGGTGAGTTGCAAGAAGGCCAAAACTGGGAAGCTATTATGTATGCAAGTGCCAACAAGGTTGACAACCTCATCAGCACCATAGATGTTAATGGCAAACAGATTGACGGTAGCACAGATGATGTATTGGCCATGGGTAATTTGGCAGAAAAGTTTCGTGCCTTTGGCTGGGAGGTGCTTTCAATCAAAAACGGGAACGATGTATCCTCAATCATCGAAGGCATGAACAAGGCAAAAGAAGCCACCGGTGCCGGGAAGCCTGTTTGTGTGTTGTTACATACTGAGATGGGGAATGGCGTTGACTTTATGATGCACACCCACGCATGGCACGGAAAAGCTCCCAATGACGAACAACTTCAAACCGCACTTGAACAAAACCCTGTCACTCTTGGCGACTATTGATACCAAACCCATGAAAAAATACACTTACACTGACAAAATAGACACACGTTCGGGGTTTGGTGCCGGGCTGGAAGAATTAGGTAAATCCAACTCCGATGTGGTTGCCCTTTGTGCTGACCTTACAGGATCCTTAAAAATGGATGCATTTAAAAACAACCACCCTGAAAGATTTTTTCAGGTTGGTATCGCCGAAGCCAATATGATGGGTATGGCCGCAGGAATGACCATAGGAGGTAAAATTCCTTTTACAGGGACTTTTGCCAATTTTTCTACTGGTAGGGTGTATGACCAAATACGTCAGTCAATTGCTTACTCACATAAAAACGTAAAGATTTGCGCTTCACACGCTGGAGTCACCTTGGGTGAAGATGGTGCAACCCACCAAATTTTGGAAGACATAGGATTGATGAAAATGCTGCCTGGCATGACCGTCATCAATACTTGTGACTTCAACCAAACCAAGGCGGCAACGATAGCTATTGCACAACTCGACGGCCCTGTCTATCTGCGCTTTGGACGTCCCAAAGTACCTAATTTCACCCCTGAAAATCAGGTGTTTGAAATTGGAAAAGGTGTGCTTTTGCAAGAAGGTACAGATGTGAGTTTGGTGGCTACCGGTCATTTGGTGTGGGAAGCTCTGGAGGCAGCCCATGCTTTGAATGAAGCAGGGATTTCCGCTGAGGTTATCAACATACATACCATCAAACCTTTAGATGAAGAATTGGTAGTAGCGTCTGCTCGAAAAACCGGAGCTGTAGTGAGCTGTGAGGAACACAATTTCTTAGGGGGATTGGGTGAGAGCATCGCTCGTACTTTGGCAGGGCAAGCACCTACGCCTCAGGAATTTGTAGCTACCCAAGATACGTTTGGTGAATCGGGTACTCCTGCGCAACTGATGGATAAATACGGCCTCAACGCGGCTGCTATAGTTCAAGCAGCGCAACGAGTTATCGCTAGAAAATAAGGTTTCTTAAAAATCAGTCGGCATCCAAGTAGTCAGGAGTGCCATCCATATCTGAGTCATCAGCAATGCCATTCATGTCCGTATCGTACTCATCACGTGTGAGAATGCCGTCACCGTCATCATCAGTGTCTAAATAATTAGGTGTCCCATCACCATCTGTGTCATCTTCTGTCTCGGCGAAGTACTGGTTGTTATTTTGGTCCTCCAATATGCTGGGAACTGAATCGCCATCATGATCGCTGATTGCAAGCGTGTAGAGATCAACTACAAAAAGTAAAGGTGAATATGCATCTATAAAACCAGACGGTGTGTTGTAGTACCCCAGAGCAGAGGGTATAAAAAACGCGATGGTTCCAAAGCCATCGTAATCAACAGTACCGGTGTTGGGGTTTTCGGAAAAAGTACCTCTTTCTAAAAAAGGCAAGGCAGCACTGAAGCCGCGAACTACTCCTAACCCATCGAGCCACAATTGTTTTGGACTTTGGTCAAAAATGGTTCCATTGAGCAACATCCCTTTATAGTGCACAAAAACAGAATCAGCAACTGAAGGTGAGGCTCCTACCCCATCTCGGATGTTGAGCACATACATGGTGTGTTCGATAAAATTTCCATCAGCGTCTTTAACTTGTACAGGGTGCTCAAAAACTTGGTTAATGAGTGGTGTTTTATCAGAATTACCAACAGTATCAATCACAAATTTCACACGCTCATTCAAAGCAGCTGATTGATATTCCTCATAGTTGTAGTGATGGCTGTTTAGAAAAGCTAATAAAGAGTCATTGTCAACCGTGCGTTGTTCTAACAAGTCTCTCGGAGGTTCTGCTGTAGTTCTGTTGATGCCGTCTTCACAGTAAATCAAGGAAAGACTGAGAAGAACAAGAAAAAAAACACTTGATTTTTTCATCTCTAAATTTAGGTTGGCAAGATACAATTTTCTTGTATTTTTAAGGTTTGTAAATCTATTTTAACATTTCTTTTGCGTGTAGATAAATTTTTGTGGTGCATCCGTTTTTATAAGAGTCGTAATTTGGCAACACAAGCTTGTAAAAAAGGGCAGGTCCGGATTGATGGTAAGAGCGTCAAATCCTCGAGGGAGGTATATGGCGGAGACCAACTTCAAATACGCAAGAATCAGATGGAGTATGTGATTGAGATATTAGGCTTGCCCTCCTCCAGATTGGGCGCCAAGCTCGTGGAGCAATACGCCAAAGACATCACCCCTCAGGAGGTTCGTGATGCTCGAATGCAAATCGCTGAGCAGCAGTCATTATCACGTGTGGATGGCGGTGGCAGACCCAGTAAAAAAAACCGAAGAGACCTATTGGATTTTTTAGATGACAACGAATCATAATTCCTATATTTGAGCATGGCCAAGAACTGCATTTTAACTGCTGAGCAATCGGCTTTGCGCATTCGCAGAATCGCTTTCCAGATACATGAATCCAACACGGACGTGGATGAGATTGTGATTGCAGGTATTATGTCTAATGGGTTTAAACTTGCTGAAGAAATTGCAAATGTACTCAGTGAAATTTCTCCCCTCCGAGTCGTTTGCTGCCAGGTGCATATCAACAAAAAATCTCCACTAGATCCTGTCCATACTTCTCTGGAAGCCGCTGAATACAGCAACAAATCATTGGTGCTCATCGATGATGTGCTAAGTTCGGGAAGCACGCTCATGTACGGAGTGCGACATTTTTTATCTGTCCCCTTATTGCGATTTAAAACCGCAGTTCTTATCAATCGAAATCACAAAAAATATCCCGTCAAAGCAGACTTTAAGGGAGTGTCCTTGTCAACCAGTATGAACGAACACATAGAAGTCGTTTGCTCTGAGTCTGGTTTTAAAGCTCATTTATCCTAGTTTTTTTATTATCGCCGCGACCATTTCTTTCGGATCATTGGCGTCAACACGTAAGACATGTGTCGCTTGTTCATAGTAAGGACTTCGCTCAAAAATATGCTTAGCAATAAATTCAGACATTTCCTCTTTAGACACAATGTGGGCAATGAGCGGACGCTTACTTCTTTTATCTAACAAACGTGTGGAAAGTTCTGCGACAGAGGGAGCCAAATAAAAGGTATGAGGAGTTGCTTTTTTGATAATTTCCATGTTATCGTGATAACAGGGTGCCCCACCTCCCAAAGACAATACAAATGAACCTTCCGAATTGAGGATTTTTGTAAGGCATCTGTGCTCTTCTTTTCTAAAGTAAATAGCTCCCTTTTGGTTAAATATTTCGGGTACACTACTGCCCAACTCGGTTTCAATATGGTGATCCAAATCTATAAATGGTAAATCGAAGTGCTTGGCCAATAAACGTCCCACGGTAGATTTACCGCAACCCATATAGCCAATAAGAACAATCAAACCCTTGAATTTTACAATGTTATGTGGTTCATCTATCATAAGAAGCATTGCAAATTTAAGGGAATTTAAACTTTGAATAATCGTATAAATGCGACTATATTTGCAGCCGTTAAACCAAAACGCGATTTGGTAGCTCAGTTGGTAGAGCATCTCCCTTTTAAGGAGAGGGTCCTGGGTTCGA
>JBMYLY010000066.1:0-7124 GCA_049596815.1 Flavobacteriaceae bacterium
ATTTGTAGTTTACAGCTCCATCAAAGCCAAGGTCTGATGCTTTCCCGTCATGTTTTTATACTCCTTTCTGCATGGATGATGTGGGGTGGATATTGCTATGCTGCCTATGGGTTGGAACGAGAATCTTTTGCTGTGCTTTGCACCATCTGGTTGGTGGGTGCAGCAATGTGCTATTGGTGGGTGCATTCCCAACGATTTTCTCTTCGTCAGGGACTCTGGTTGGGCGCTGTTATAAGAGCCAGTCTTTTTTTTGCAACACCGGAACTATCTCAAGATTTCTATCGTTACCTGTGGGACGGTCATTTGTTACAACTAGGTATAAACCCCTATCAATATACCCCTACAGCTTGGCTTCAGCAGTTTGACGCAAACCTGATTCCCCAAGCCCACGATCTGATACAGGGTATGGGAGAACTCAGTGCCGGAAATCATTCCAACTACCCGCCCCTACATCAAGGTGTATTCTACTTGGCAACCATTTTTGGGAACAGTCTTCTGTCTGGCATTGTAGGACTCAGGTTGTTTGTGCTTCTGGGCGATGTGTTGGTTTGTTATTTTGGTCTAAAGATTTTAGACCTTGTCAAGCTTCCTAAGAAAAGAATTTTGTGGTACGTGTTGAATCCTTTGGTCTTGTTGGAGCTTACCGCTAGCCTTCACCTTGAAGGGCTGATGTTAGGGTTGTTACTAATGGGATTGTATGGGATTTTCAGTTTGCGAATAGGAGCCACCGTTTTGGGGGTTGGAAGTGCCATTTCTTTAAAACTTCTGCCACTACTCACCCTACCTGTCATATTTCGCTATGTCAAGCCTTATAACAATTGGCGGATTGTCGTTGGGGTTATGGGCTTGACTATCGTATCATTTACGCCTTTTGTTTCAAAAGACATGCTGATAAACTACCCTTCCACCATAGGGCTATGGTTTACCAACTTCGAGTTTAATGGCAGTCTGTACTATATCGTCCGAGCAATTGGTTCAGAATGGGTGGGCTACAACCCCATTCGGACCGTAGGGAAAGTGTTGCCTTGGATCAGCGCAATGGTTCTGTTACTTCTTTGGAGTAAACATCCTCTGCGAAACAAAAAACAATTTTTTGATTTGGCAGGCTTGGGTTTTTGTGTGTATTTGTTTTTGTCAACCACCGTACATCCTTGGTACTTAGTCTTGCCTTTAGGCATGTCAATTTTTGGTAATTACAGATTCCCTTTTGTATGGTCAGCGCTCGTGGTACTGAGTTATTCGGCCTACAGCCCATCCGGATTCAAAGAAAATATGCTTCTGATAACAACCGAATACTTACTGGTTTATGCAGTCTTGGTATGGGAAGTGTTTTTCAAAAAAACCCCTACTACTACAACATAGACAGGTTATTGATTTCTTGCTGACTGAGGTGGCGCCAGTGCCCTCTTGGGAGGTCTTTTTTGGTCAATCCGGCAAAAATCACCCTGTCCAATGCCACGACCTCATAGCCTACATGCTCAAAAATGCGCCTTACAATGCGGTTTTTTCCTGAGTGTAGTTCTATCCCTACTTCACGCTTGGAAGCTCCATGCACATAACTTGCCTGATCGGCTTTGATAGACCCATCATCGAGCTCGATACCTCGGCGGATGGCTGCCAGGTCTGAAGGGGAAAGGGATTTGTCCAATACCACATGGTATAATTTTTTGATTTGAGAAGAGGGGTGTGTCAATTTTTTTGCCAAGTCCCCATCATTGGTAAACAGGAGCAACCCTGTAGTAGAGCGGTCCAAGCGACCTACAGGGACAATACGCGATTTGGTGGCTTTGGAAACCAAATCCATGACCGTTTTTCGGCCACGTTCATCGCGCGTGGTGGTTATAAATCCTTTGGGTTTATTTAGCAACACATAGGCTTTTTTTTCAGGGCTGATGCGTTTGCCGTCAAAGTGCACCACATCGTTTGGCTGTACCTGATAGCCCATCTCAGTAACCACCTTATTATTCACTTTGACCACACCCAAACCGATATGCATATCGGCCTCCCTGCGTGAACAAATGCCCGCATGAGCGATGTACTTGTTGAGCCTAGTGGTAGCTGATTTTTTTGTTGAAGGACGTTGGTTTTTCTTTGACGAACCTGCCATAGGTGTTTTTTGCAAAGGTACAGCAACTAAAGGGAGATTCTTAACAAAGGAAGGCTTAAAATCCCCGCCAAAATAATGAGTTTCATCGCCATGTTTACAAGACCCACGGTCTTCTGGGTTTGTGTACGCCACAAAACCAAGGTGCATAGACTCAGTGATGCAAGTGCAAAAACAAAGTAGTAAGCCATGGATTGCAGTTCAAAATAGCGGAACAACAAGAAAACTACCCCATAAGCACACGCCACCAAAAGCGTATAGAATTGTTTGGTGGTACGTTCACCAAAAACCGCGGGTATGGTTTGATAGTGGTGAGATAGGTCCCCTTTGAGGTTGTGTAAATCTTTGAGCAATTCGCGCATGGAAATCAGGAGTAGCAAATAGGCAGCATGGGTAAAAATCTCCAAACTGAAATTTCTAAAATAGACCGTAACTGCAAAAAAAGGCAAAATGGTGAGCAAAGCAGACGTTAGGTTGCCCACAAACAAAAACCTTTTAATAATAGCAGAGTACAAGGCCATAGCGCCAATGTAAACAGCAAAAAACACAACAGATCGGAATGAAACATAGCTGGCCGCTATCAAGGCAGAAAAATTTAATACAAAATAGACCACTAATTTGGTTTGGGCAGAAACCCGACGTTCCAAAAGGGTTTTTTGGGGTCGGTTGATAAGGTCTTTTTCTTCATCGAAAAAGGCATTTAATACATAGCCCGAAGCCACACTTAGCGCCGTAGCCATGACAATCATCCAGAAATTAAAATCCAACACAATGGAAAAACCATTCTTTTGAGGTGCAAAAATGAATATCGCGGAAACAAATTGTGCCAATACCAACACCAACAGATTAAGACCCCGCACCAAAGAAAACAAACTGACCCCTTTTATGATCCAATTTTTTAAAGAACCGGACACAACTAACTATTTAAAAGGTGTAAACCACTTCGAGTCGGTGGTCTTTGAGCATGGTTTGGGCTTGCTTAAGGTCTTGTGTAAATCCTAGCATATAGCCGCCTCCGCCCGATCCGCACAACTTGAGATAATACGCATTGGTCTCTATGCCCTGTTGCCATAAGGTATGGAACTTTTTGGGTATCATGGGCTTGAAGTGTTTGAGCACCACCCCGGAAAGCTGTTTGAGATTTCCGAAAAGGGACTTGACATCACCTTTTAAAAAGTCCTCCACGCATGAATCCGAATAAGCAATAAACTGCTCCTTAATCATCTTCCTAAAAGCGGGTGACTCCATTTGGTTCATAAAAATGGAAACCATAGGTGCTGTTTCCCCCATCATACCGCTGTCCAACAAAAATACTGCACCTTGCCCACTGCGTTGTTGAGAAGGAATACCAGTGGGCTCCAAATGGTTTTTTGAATGGATTAAAATCGGTAAGCTTAGAAAACTATTTAAGGGATCCAAACCTGAAGACTTTCCATGAAAGAAAGACTCCATCGCGCTAAATATTTCTTTTAGTTTGAGAAGTTTTTCACGGGTAAGGTTTTCTAAAATGGTGATTTTATCAACCGCATATCGGTCGTAGATTGCTGCGACCAACGCACCACTACTGCCTATGCCATAACCCTGCGGTATGCTGCTATCAAAATACATGCCCTTATCCAAATCGCCCTGAAAACGATCCAAATTGAATTGTACCAAAGTAGCGTCTAGCTTTTGGAGATAGGTCACATAATCTCGCAGCTTGGTGTTGGAAGATAGCGCCTGTGGGGATTTGGTATTGGTGGTTTTGAGTGCCCCTTTGTAAAAATTGTAAGGGATAGAAAGGCCTTTGGCATCTTTAATAATACCATATTCTCCGAAGAGGAGAATTTTTGCGTAAAAAAGGGGACCTTTCATGTGTTAAAATTACATTTTTTTTAAACCCATACCAACTCGGTCGTGAATAAAGGCTCCATTTTGGCAAAACGGGGTTAATTCACTTTCAATAAATGACTGAACAGGCTCTCGGATATTGTCAGGATACAACAAATGCACGTTGGCACCCGCATCCAAAGTAAATGCCACTTGATTTCCAGTGTTTTTTCGATATTCCCACACCGATTGTAATATCTGTAGTGTATTGGGCTTCATCAAAACAAACTGAGGGTCAGAAGTGAGCATCATCGCGTGTAGGCAAAGGGCTTCTTTTTCTACCAACTTGACAAAACGCGCCAAATCACCTTGTGACAAAATATCTATAAGTTGGGCATAATGATCTCTGGCTTGGTCAAAGCGTTGTGTTGCAAAGGGATGCCCTTCCATCAGGCGATGCCCAAGAGTGCTACTGACAGTTTTCTGGCCTTCGTCTACCAAGAGTATGGTGTCGCAATAATTGTTAAAAACAGCATGTGTGTTTTCGATTGTAACCCCATAGAGGTCTGAACTTTTGGGGGTCTTGGGGTGCTGTCCCCATCCAACTATGGGACCTTGAACACTACGGGCAGCACTACCCGATCCCAATCGCGCCAAAAAGGAGGTTTTCTGAAGACTGTAATCCAAGGACAGCGAAGGGTCCAACTGCATTTCCAAATCCATAATACAAGCCGCCAAGGCTGCCATGGCCGAAGCAGAAGAGGCAATGCCACTGCTGTGCGGAAAAGTGTTTTGAGTTTCTATATGTAGACTGTATTCCGACAAATAGGAAACATAGGGTAAAATTCTTTTGAAAAAAGACTGCAATTTGGGTCTAAATTCCGGCTTGGAAACGCCATCGAAATATATCTCAAAGGGAACCTCTTCTTGTTTGGTTTGTTTTTGAAAATTAACTTGGGTGTGTGTTCGGCACTGATCAAGTGTAAAACTCACTGATGGATTTTTGGGGATTTGCGGGTCTTCTTTTCCCCAATATTTTACAAGAGCAATATTGCTAGGCGCAGACCTTTGCGCTCGATAGGTCTCCACCCACTCAGGTGGATTGTTAAAAACAAAAAATTGAGAATCTTTCATCAAAGTACAAAGATAGTACACCCAAGGGCTTATTGCGATTCATGTACAAAAAAATACCATTCGTGTTCATTTTTTGGTTGTTTTTGGTTTTTCATATACCTTGAAGGAGTTTAACCAAAAAAATAACAACAATGTTTAGTAAATCAAGAACTTTATCTACCCTAGCCACTTTTGTGGTATTGTACTTTTTACCATGGATATTTTATACCCTTGCTGCCGATTTTTTTCAAGAACAGGTGATCATAGATGTTTCCCGAGGTCAAGAGAATATGATTTTATGGTCTTTGACATTAGGCTGTCTTTTTATGGCTTATTTCTTTTGTACCATCTATGAACGTTGGAGTCAAGGAGACTACAATGGCAAACTGGGCATTCGCTTTGGCGTCCTGTTAGCACTCTTTTGGAATTTGGGTATGGGTTTCATAATGTATGGAACAGAACTCCGTATAGAACCCCTTGGCTATGTAGTTGACGGTGTTTTCTGGGTCTTCAATTATGGATTGGCAGGATTTGTAGCTGCGCAAGTGTACGGTGCGACAAATACCAATAGTGGGGCTTCCTAAACACAGTAGCTAGTACAAACTAAAAAACCCCGCTGTTGCGGGGTTTTTGGTATAAGAAAAAACTGTTTTATACAGACTTTACGAAAGGAAGTCCAGTACGTTCGTTTTCTACTACTTTTTTACCAGCAGGCAAATCGCAAGCGTTGCTTCTTTGGTCTTTAGCAAAGTAGTAAATGGTTTGGTTTCTTCCACCTTTGAGTGTTACGTCTTTGGTGTGTAGATAGTAAGTTTTTCCTTTACTGTTTTGAAATGAATATGCCATGATTAATAATTTTATCTAAAAATACACTTTTTTTTACAGATATGCTACTTTGTTAAAAAGTTATCGAAGAAGAAAACAGTAAATTTTATGAATTTGATAATTGTTGTGAATATATTGCCTTAAACCAAAAGGGTTTAAAAGGAATATAACAGTATTTAATTAATTGATATTCAGGGTTTTATAAAAATTTTTTACGTCATAAAAAAATACGTGCATCATTTAGCTGTAATTTGATTATTCTCAGAGAAAAAACGCTGTTTTTTTAGTAACGGATTGTTAATATTCCTTCTATGAAGCTTTTAATGACCCTAATCAGAGGTTAGGAGCATACCTTGAGACATCTATTTCAGCAGGCAGTGCCTTGTCTTTCTCCATATAATCCATTATAGATTTGGCTGCGAATGGCGCTTGCAATACACCTCTAGATCCTAGCCCGTTTAGCACAGCAATGCGTTTGTCTGTCGGATGTGTTCCCACCAAAGGCCTACGGTCGGGTGTGGTAGGGCGTAGTCCGGCCAAATGGTCTATAATCTTATGAGGAAGACAAAGAATTTTTTGCAGGCGCTTTTCTAGTGAATGACGGCCCGCTTTGGTTGGCAAAGCAGTGTGGTCATAATTATCATAAGTAGCTCCTACTTTGTAGCGATCTTCCCCTATGGGTATTATAAAGATCCCTGAATGCAAAATGTTGTTTTCTTTAAGATCTGGACAATGAATCACCAATAATTCCCCTTTGGAGTGGCGCAACGGCAAATAAGAAAACCAAGGGTTTTGTAACATTCCAGTGCCCTCAGCAAACACGATTGAATGGGCCTCAATATTATTATAAATAAGTTCGGGCTTTGAGGTGGCCAATCGGCCGTATAAAAAAACTTCGTCTATCAGCAACTTAGAACTAGACAAAAAAGATCGATAGGCAGACAGCATCACATCACAGTCAACCCACCCTGTGCCTTTGAGCTTTCCAAACCCAAGTGGGGCATCAATTCCCGAGTTGGTGTTTGAAAGCAAAATAGGCTCCATATAAGGAGCCATAACGGGCGAATCACATGCGTGTTGCCAGTCGTTTGCCTCAGCAGCAGAAAAGAATTTTCTTAAGATAGGTGAAGGATGTAAAAAAGTTGTATTAAGCGTCTGCTCTAGCGTTCTGTAGAAAGGGATTGAAAATTGCATCAATTGATGGCCATTCCAAGCTGGAACAAAGCGTTTGAGGGCAATCGGGTTGTACAATCCGGACGCAACAGTGGATGCG
>JBMYLY010000067.1:0-7038 GCA_049596815.1 Flavobacteriaceae bacterium
TTAACAGCCGTAGAAACCTGGGACTCGATTTTTCAGATGTCAAAGGGCAAGAGTCTATTAAGTGCTGTATGGAAATTGCCGCTGCTGACGGACATAATATCATACTTATTGGGCCGCCGGGATCGGGAAAGTCAATGATTGCCAAACGACTGTCTGGCATTCTGCCTCCTATGGAGCTCGAAGAAGCACTAGAAACCACCAAAATTCATTCGGCAGTGGGTGGGGTTAAAGACCGTGGGTTGATATGTGAGCGTCCTTTTCGTGCGCCCCACCATACCATCTCAGATGTGGCATTGGTAGGAGGGGGCACCTATCCGCAGCCCGGGGAAATTTCGTTGGCACACAATGGGGTTTTGTTTTTGGATGAGTTACCCGAATTCAAAAGAGGAGTGTTGGAAGTCATGCGGCAACCCCTCGAAGACCGAGAGGTAACCATATCTAGGGCCAAGTTTACCGTGACTTATCCGGCTTCTTTTATGTTGGTGGCGAGTATGAATCCCAGTCCAAGCGGGTATTTTAATGATGACACATCGCCCACACGTATCCCCCCAACAGAAATGCAGCGCTATATGGGTAAAATATCGGGGCCCCTATTGGATCGTATCGATTTGCACATCGAAGTCACGCCGGTTCCTTTTGACAAGTTGGCGCAAACGCATGGTGGAGAACGCAGTGCAGACATACGAAAGCGTGTGGTGAAAGCCCGTCAACGACAAACGGAGCGCTTTCAAGACCATAGAGGAATATTTCATAACGCCCAGATGCAAAGCAAGGCCTTGCGTGAGTTTTGTGCCTTGCCAGATGATGCGTTGCGATTGCTACAGCAAGCGATGGACAAACTGCGGTTGTCTGCCCGTGCCTATGACCGCATCCTAAAAGTGGCACGTACGATTGCGGACTTGGGAGAGGAAGATTATATCTTGACCAAACATATCGCAGAGGCCATACAATACCGAAGTCTTGACAGAGAGGGTTGGTTGGGGTAGATTTTAATAAACTATTTTACAATCTCTTGATGGAACAGCCAATGGCTTTTGTGTTTGTTGTTTGAGGTTGATTTCCTTCTAGCAACGCATTGACAGCATCTTCTACATAACGTTCAGAGACCGCGTCGGGATTGCGAGAGCTGTCGTCAATGGCGCCTATGTAGCGAACGATGTGTTCTGTACCTTGTTTTTGAAGTACAAAAACATGGGGCGTGCGGGTGGCACCGTATTGTGGATATATTTTTTGTCCTTTGTCTTGAAGGTAGGGGAATGTAAACCCTTTTTCTTCAGCCCTGAGCTTCATGTCTATGAGGTCATCTCCATCAATCGCTGCGGGGTCATTGGGATTGATGGCAATGACAGGGTAGCCCAACGTAGCGTATTTTTTGTCAAGAGCAATGATTCTGTCTTCATATGCCACAGAATAAGGGCAAGTATTGCAAGTAAAGACGATGATAAATCCTTGTGCCTCTTTAAAATCTGAAAAAGAGACCATGGTGCCATCCACATTCTTTAGGTAAAAATCAGTTGCCACATCGCCAACCTGATAACCAGGCGGATTGGTGGGTGTAAACAATGTTAGACTTAGGATGCTGAGCCAAGCAAAAATAATTTTCATGGTATGGGTTTTAGATTAGAAAATGATTCAATTTCAGAATTTAACTGTTCCAATGTGAAAGATTGTTCGTAAAACTTTCTCTCTTCTTGTGTGTAGATTATGGTGGCAGGTATGGCACCACTCCACTCAGTATCTATGTCATTGATCCAAAAGTTTTCATTTGCATCATCAAGGTGTACCACTTTGGATTGGAGTTGGTGTTTTTCGACAAATGGCAACAAGCGTTTGGTTTTGTGATTTGGAAAATCCAAGCTCACCAACAACACTTCCACATCATCACGCTTATTTACCGTTTCGAAATAAGGCAATTCTTTTATGCAAGGGGCACACCAAGTAGCCCAAAAATTGACTACATAGACCTTGTCACCTGTTTGATGTAGCATGGGTTTGAGTTGGGCATAACTTAAAGAAGGTATGTCCAATGAATTGGCGCTTGTCAAGGAAAAACAAAAAGTAAGATAAATTATTGACTTCACTATGTGAAGGTACAAAAATGCTGTGATCACAGCCTTGATTTTAACTCGATCTTAACAGCAACTAGGCCAAAGTATTGATGGGAGTGTAAAAGTTGGTTCATTGATTTTTATTGCTAAAGGGCGCATGGTCACATCGAAAACTATTTTTCAACATCCCAACAGCAAGAATTGTTAATTTCTTTACCTGATAGCAGTTGACCCTATTGTTTGGCTTGGCTTATATTAGCGTCCATGCCACAAACCACCCAATATACAGAAGATAATATCCGTTCGCTCGATTGGAAAGAGCACATTCGGATGCGTCCCGGTATGTATATCGGAAAGCTCGGAGACGGCTCCTCTGCTGACGATGGTATTTACATCTTGCTCAAGGAAGTTTTGGACAATAGCATTGATGAATTTGTTATGGGTGCTGGCAAAACCATTGAAGTCAACATCCGAGAAGGAAGGGTCACCGTCCGTGACTACGGACGCGGGATTCCTCTTGGCAAAGTCATTGATGTGGTTTCAAAAATGAACACAGGAGGGAAGTACGACACCCGTGCTTTTAAAAAGTCTGTCGGGCTCAACGGGGTAGGTACCAAGGCTGTGAATGCACTCTCCACCTATTTTAAGGTAGAATCTGTACGTGAGGACCATATCAAAACTGCGGTCTTTGAGCGTGGAGATTTGACCGAAGACCCACCTAAAGAAGCGAGTACCAAACGCAAGGGCACCAAGGTGTCTTTTGTGCCCGATGACACCATTTTCAAACACTACCGTTTTCGCCATGAATATGTGGAGCGCTTGCTTAAAAACTATGTATATCTCAATCCCGGGCTGACCATCGTTTTCAACGGAGAGAAATACACTTCTGAAAACGGACTTAAAGATCTTTTAGAGGACAACAACAACGTTGAAGATTTGTTGTATCCAATCATTCATCTAAGAGGGAACGATATTGAGGTGGCTATTACCCATAGTAAGACCCAGTACAGTGAAGAATACCATTCCTTTGTCAACGGACAACACACCACTCAAGGGGGAACCCATCAAGCGGCATTTAGGGAAGCGATTGTAAAAACCATTCGAGATTTTTTCGGTAAAAATTTTGACGCCTCTGACATTCGAAAATCCATCATTTCTGCCATTAGTATAAAAGTGATGGAGCCCGTATTTGAGTCTCAAACCAAAACCAAACTGGGCTCTACAGAAATGGGCGGTGGCTTGCCCACAGTACGTACCTATATAAATGACTTTATCAGCACTCAGCTCGATAACTTCTTGCATAAAAACCCTGAAATTGCCGAAAAACTACAACGTAAGATATTACAAGCTGAAAAGGAGCGCAAAGAATTGTCAGGGATTCGAAAATTGGCGCGTGAACGTGCCAAAAAGGCCAGTTTACACAATAAAAAACTGCGTGATTGCCGGGTGCATTTGGGTGATTTAAAAGCAAACAGACGCCTAGAATCGACTTTGTTCATCACGGAGGGAGATTCGGCCAGTGGATCGATTACAAAATCTCGAGATGTAAATACCCAAGCCGTATTCAGTTTGCGTGGCAAACCACTCAACTCTTATGGAATGAGTAAAAAAATTGTGTACGAGAACGAAGAATTCAATCTTTTACAAGCGGCTCTCAACATAGAGGAAAGCATGGAAGATTTGCGTTACAACAACATTGTCATTGCCACAGACGCTGATGTGGACGGTATGCATATTCGTTTGTTGTTAATCACCTTCTTTTTGCAGTTTTTCCCTGAATTGATCAAAGAAGGCCACTTGTATATCTTACAAACTCCTTTGTTTCGAGTGCGCAACAAAAAAGAAACTATTTACTGCTATTCAGAGCAAGAAAGACTAGACGCACTCGAAAAGCTCGGTAAAAACCCAGAAATTACACGTTTTAAGGGATTGGGTGAAATTTCACCTGATGAGTTCAAATACTTTATAGGAGAAGACATGCGATTGGATCCAGTGATGATCGACAAGGCCATGGCCATAGAGGAATTGCTGTCTTTCTATATGGGTAAAAACACTCCTGAGCGCCAAGAATTTATCATAGACAATCTTAAGGTCGAATTGGATCGTGTAGAAGAATAATGATGGAAGAGGAACACCTAGAAGAATCATTTGACAACCAACAAGACACACTGGTCAAAGTTACCGGTATGTATAAGGATTGGTTTTTGGACTACGCTTCTTATGTTATTCTTGAGCGTGCGGTTCCTGCCATTGCAGATGGTCTAAAGCCGGTCCAAAGAAGGATATTACACGCCATGCGTGAATTGGATGACGGGCGCTACAACAAGGTTGCCAATATCGTAGGTCATACCATGCAATACCACCCTCATGGGGATGCCAGTATTTCTGATGCCATGGTACAGGTGGGTCAAAAAGACCTTTTGATTGACATGCAGGGGAACTGGGGGAACATACTCACTGGCGATAGTGCTGCTGCCTCTCGATACATAGAAGCTCGGTTGTCGAAGTTTGCCTTGGATGTGGTTTACAGTCCCAAGGTTACCCAATGGCAATTGTCGTATGATGGCCGTAAAAAAGAGCCCATCCACTTGCCAGTTAAATTTCCACTCTTGCTTGCCCAAGGAGGTGAGGGGATTGCGGTGGGTCTTTCGACCAAAATATTGCCTCATAACTTTATTGAACTCATCGATGCTTCTATCAAGCATTTGAAAGGCAAACGTTTTCAGATATTTCCTGATTTTCCTACGGGAGGAATCATGGATGTGGGACAATACAATGATGGTGCGAGAGGCGGGAAAATTCGGGTGCGCGCCAAGATCTCACAACTAGACAAGAACACCTTAGTCATTTCTGAAATTCCTTTTAGCACGACCACTTCGTCACTGATTGATTCCATTTTAAAAGCCAATGACAAAGGAAAAATCAAAATCAAAAAGATTGAGGACAATACAGCTGCCAAAGTGGAAATTTTGGTGCATTTGCCACCCAACATATCCCCAGACAAAACCATAGATGCGCTGTATGCCTTTACCGCTTGTGAATCCTCCATTTCACCACTAGGATGTGTGATCGAAGACAACAAACCTTTGTTTGTTGGCGTGAGTGAGATGCTCAGACGCTCTACAGACCACACTGTTGAGTTGTTACGTCAAGAATTGTTGGTCAAACAAGATGAGCTAGAGTCACAATGGCATTTTGCTTCATTGGAGCGCATTTTTATCGAAAATCGCATCTACCGCGATATCGAGGAGGAAGAAACATGGGACGGGGTGATGGCGGCCATCCACAAAGGTCTGAAGCCACACATTGGCCATCTAAAACGAGCGGTTACCGACGATGATGTGGTTCGTCTTACCGAGATTCGGATCAAACGCATTTCCAAATTTGATTTGGACAAGGCACAACAAAAAATCGAAGCTTTAGAAGATGAGTTGGCCGAAGTCAAGAGTCATTTGGAAAATTTGATTGCCTTTGCCATTGATTATTTCGCCCATTTGAAAAAAACTTACGGGCAAGGGCGCGAACGCAAAACCGAAATACGCATATTTGATGATGTTGATGCCAAGAAAGTAGTCATTCGAAACACCAAGCTGTATGTCAACAGAGAGGAAGGTTTTGTAGGTACATCATTGCGCAGAGATGAGTATGTAACAGACTGTGCGGATATTGATGACATTATCGTCTTTACTGAAGAAGGTCAGATGGTTGTAACCAAGGTTGAGTCAAAAACTTTTGTTGGAAAAAACATCATTCATGTGGCGGTCTTTAAAAAGAAGGATGACCGCACCATCTACAACATGATATACAGAGACGGTCGTGGGGGTACTACCTTCATGAAGCGATTCCCTGTAACCGGGGTAACACGCGATAAAACATATGACCTGACCAATGGGAAAGCCCAGTCCAAGGTGCTGTATTTTTCTGCCAATCCCAATGGGGAGGCCGAAATTGTAACGGTGATGTTGCGTCAATCGGGCAGTATCAAAAAACTTAAGTGGGACTTGGATTTTGCAGATTTAGATATCAAGTCAAGGGGGGTTCGTGGCAACACGGTAACGAAATACGCAGTCAAGCGTATTGAACTCAAAGAAGAAGGGGTTTCCACACTCAAGCCTCGAAAAATATGGTTTGACGATACGGTGGGCCGACTGAATGTCGATGAAAGAGGAGATTTGTTGGGTGCCTTTAGAGGAGATGATCGATTGTTGATCGCTACCCAATCAGGAATTATTAAAACTGTCATCCCTGATTTGAATATGCATTTTCCTGAGGATATGATCATTTTGGAGCAATGGGAACCCGAAAAACCCATCTCTGTGGTCTACTATGACGGTGTTAAAGAACGGTACTTTGGAAAACGCTTTTTGATAGAGGCCCCAGATAGGGAAGAAGTATATGTAAAAGAAGGTAATAAAATTAATTTGGAGCTGATCAGTACAGATTGGCGTCCTGTGATAGAATTGGAGTTTGCCAAGCCCCGGGGAAAGGACCCCAAGCCCTCTCAAAAAATTGTTTTTGAAGAGTTTATATCCGTCAAGGGTATTAAAGCTATGGGCAACCAGATGAGTTCCGAAAAAATCAAAAACATCAACAGTTTGGAACCTCTGCCATACACACCCGAAACTGAACCGCCCCAAACAGAGGACATAGAGGTAGCTGACCCGCAAACGCTCGATAAGGATGATGATAACGGGCAGATTACGCTTGAGCTCTAATCAGATATTTTAGTCACTCGCCCACGTTGAATATTACTTCGGTTGCCCACAAGGTGGTATTCAAAAACGTAACCGTCTTCGAAAGTCGATAAAATTTTCATCTGCACAGCTTTGGATTCTTGGAAAGATTTGGGATGTAGTTTTTTTGCGACACACTCGCAGTCATTTATCCATCGTACCGAAGAAGTGTCTGCAATCCCGGCGTAATAATCCACTTCGATACTGTCATAGCGCTCAAAACGACTGATCAAAGTATCACCTTCAACTATAGTAGT
>JBMYLY010000068.1:0-6934 GCA_049596815.1 Flavobacteriaceae bacterium
AACAACTTAAGGTTGGTGTAATGGGTAGTGATAGCGCCCACCGCTTCACGCTCGTAAAAAACCTCTAAAAAGATCTCTGCCAAAGCACCCCCCAATTCAGGGTCAGAACCTGTGCCAAATTCATCAATCAAAAACAAGGTGTTTTTGTTGCATTTTTTTAAAAAGCGATTCATGTTCTTCAATCGGTAGCTGTAGGTGCTTAACTCATTCTCTATCGATTGGTTGTCTCCGATATCTGTGAGTATGTTCTCAAAAACACCCATATGTGAAGTCGGGTCTACCGGCACCAAAAAACCACTCTGGAACATCAGTTGCAACAAACCGATGGTTTTTAGGGTGATGCTTTTTCCTCCTGCGTTAGGGCCAGAAATCACAATGATGCGGTTTTCTTTATGAAGGTGTATGTCCTGTGGAAAGGTAGGCTGTTTTTTAAGTTTGTTTGCCAACAAAAGCAACGGGTGATAGGCACTCTTTAATTCCAATTCTCCATGCTCATTGATGTTAGGCATGATGCCTTCCATGTCTTGAGCATACAAAGACTTAGCACATACGACATCTATATGTGTCGTATAGGTTTGATAAGAAGTCAACATTTCCCTAAAAGGGCGCAACTGGTCCGTTAGACCGCGTAAAATTTTATCAATTTCTTCCTTTTCGTCATATTCCAAATTTTGCAACTCCTGGCTAAGTTGCTGTACCGCTGCGGGTTCAATATATACGATACTCCCTGTTTTGCTGCTTCCTAGCAATGCACCTTTAACTTTTCTTCTGTACATGGCCTTTACCGCCAAAACCCTGCGCTGACCGATGACTGTTTCTCGAATGTCATCCAAAAAGCCCGATGCTTGATACTGACCCATAGCTGCACCAAAACTTTGGCCTATTTTGCCACGCACTTGTTGCATCTGCTTTCTTGTGGTCGCAAGGGTAGGGGAGGCTTGGTCTCGAACCATACCAAATCGATCAATGACCGCATCTATGGATTTGGGTATGGATTTTTCGACAATCAGTTCCGAACCTAAGTTAAAAAGCGTAGGAAAAGTGATCTTTGTCTTTTTAAAAAACAACAACAGTGCTATGGCTGTTTTTGCCAAATGGGCAACGCTTTGAAAGCCATCAACCTCGATTTTGCTATTTTCAATCCCCAGCAGCCCCAATTCTTTTTCAATACTTTCAAAGCCATGATTCGGAATGCGATGTTCTGTTTCGTGGGAATATTTGTATTCATGAACCTCTGAAACGGAAATGCGAACACTGTCCACAGTTGTAGCAGGTTGGGTACGGATCATGACTTCTTTACCCAACTGGGTAGCACAGCGCATGGCGGCTTGTTCTAAAACCGTGGGAAATTCTAAATCGGTAATACTTTTTGTGCTGATCTTTTTCATGGGTTTTCCCTACCTTCGAGCATCGCAAAACTAACTTTTTTTGATGAACGTTCGTATTGAATCTTCTTGGAAAACAGCCTTAGAAGAAGAGTTTACCAAACCCTACTTTCATCAATTGACGCAATTTGTGCGTCAAGCATACACAAATGGAGCGGTTTTTCCTCCGGCCGGGCAGATTTTTCGTGCTTTAGATATGTGCCCTTTATCAGAAGTTCGGGTTGTGATTTTGGGACAAGATCCTTACCACGGACCCAACCAGGCACATGGTTTGTGTTTTTCTGTTCCCGATGGGATTGCACACCCGCCGTCGCTGATCAATATTTTTAAAGAATTGGAACAAGATACCGGGAAACCCTACCCATCGTCTGGTGACTTAAGTGCTTGGGCGCAGCAAGGGGTTTTGTTATTAAACGCCACACTTACGGTCGCATCGGGTCAGGCGGGGAGTCACCAAAATCGTGGTTGGGAGCAGTTTACGGACGCGGTTATCTCTAAAGTTTCGGAACAAAACACAGATGTGGTATTCTTGCTTTGGGGCGGTTATGCCAAGAAAAAAGGGCGCATCATCGACCCCAATAAACATTTGGCATTGACTTCCGGACACCCTTCTCCATTAAGCGCCAACAGGGGCTATTGGTTTGGCAACAAACATTTTAGTCGTTGCAATACTTTTTTAAAACAAAAAGGTTACACACCTGTTCAATGGTAAGTTGTTTAATCGAATTTTCCGGCGGCTATACCATCTAAAACCTTACGTATCATTTTATCGACCGTTGCAGACGGATCCAATGAGAAACTTCCCAAACTCCTGTTGGCCAAAATGGCGCTTACAGAAATTGCTTTGTGTCCCATCAGTTGGCTCAATCCATAAATACCAGAAGACTCCATATCAAAATGAGTAATGGATTGGTTATGATAAGTAAATTCAGTGAGTTGGTTTAGGGAGTAAGCTTTCTTGGACGGTATCCTTAATTGCCTTAGTTGGGGCCCGTAAAAACCCGAATTGGTAGCAATCACTCCATTTTCAAAACCCAAATCCTCACAAGCAGAAACAAGCATAGGATCTGCATCAACGCCATATGGGTGACTGAAAGATGCTGGCAAAGACAAATAGGCTGTGAGTGCTTTGGCCATTGGGTGTGTTGGTAAATCATAATAATGCAGCAGATTGTCGAATCCTATAGCGGTCTCAGCAACCATGATGTTGTCGAGGGGAATTTCGGACTGAGCAGCCCCTGAGGTACCCAATCTGATAAAGGTTAGTTGCGTATGGGCGGGTAGGGGACTACCTGTTTGCAAATCCATGTTAAAAAGTGCGTCCAGCTCGTTAAAGACGATGTCAATATTGTCTGTGCCCATGCCTGTAGAGATTACGGAGATGGGTCTGCCCGACAACATACCGGTTTGGGTGTGTATTTCTCTGGTTTGATGGAAAAAGGTGACCGTGTCAAAATGGCGGGCTACGGTAGAAACACGATTGGGATCCCCAACAGTGATGATTAATGGAGCACAGTCACCGGGTTTGAGCCCCAAATGATAGACAGAACCGTCTGGGTTAAGAATGAGTTCAGAAGCCTTCATCCGCCCACGCGTTTGACTTGGTGACCTTGTTGCCGAAGGAAATCCATGATTTTGTCACGAAAATTTCCTTGAATAAGGATTTCGCCATCTTTGACCGTGCCACCGACACCGCAAAGCGATTTCAAAGATTTGGACATTTTCTTAAGTTCATCGTCAGCGCCTTCAAAACCTTTGATAACCGTCACAGTTTTTCCACCGCGACCTTTGTTGCTAAAATGCGCTTCCAAGTGCTGAGTCTTGGTGGTTTTAGGCGGTTCGTAGGTGCCTTCTGCTTCAGGAAATAGATTTTTCAGATCGGAAAGACTAGTGAGCTTGGCCATGTTATTTTCTTAAACCCAATTCTCGTAAACGCTCTTCTAAAAATTCACCCGCAGTAATATCGTCATATAATTTAGGGTTGTCGCCATCAATACAATGGGACAAGACATCGAGTTTCATAGAGGAAATAGGATGCATAAAAAACGGAATCGAGTAACGGGAAGTTCCCCATTGTTCTTTGGGTGGATTTACGACCCTGTGAATGGTCGATTTGAGTTTGTTGTTGGTGTGGCGTGAAAGCATATCCCCAACGTTGATGACGAGTTCATCATTTTCTGCTATGGCGTCTAGCCATTCGCCTTTGTGATTTTGCACCTGTAAACCCCGTCCTTGGGCGCCCATCAGCAAAGTGATCAGATTGATATCTCCATGGGCTGCAGCTCGGACAGCTTCTTTGGGTTCTTCAGTAATAGGAGGGTAGTGGATAGGGCGTAAAATACTGTTGCCTCCCTTTACAAATGGATCAAAATAATGTTCATCAAGCCCCAAATGAAGGGCCAATGCACGAAGTACATAAACACCTGTTTTCTCAAGGGCTTTGTAAGTTTCTTTACCTACGGAATTGAAGGCTGGTATCTCATCAACTTCTACGTTGTCCGGGTAGACTTCTCCGTCTTCGGGTTTGTCATATTGGCCAAAATGCCAGAACTCCTTTAAATCTCCTGTGGTGCGTCCTTTGGCATGTTCTTTACCAAATGCAGTGTATCCGCGTTGTCCGGCCAAACCAGGGACCTCATATTTGGCCTTAACCTCTTTGGAAAGTCCAAAAAAAGCACGGATTTGTTCGTATAGTGAATCTACCAATTCAGGACTTAGAAAATGTCCCTTGAGTGCCACAAAACCGATGTCCTCATAGGCTTTGCCAAGATTTTGGATAAAAGCGTTTCTCTTGTTGGAATCCTGACTTAAGAAATCTCTTAAATCAACCGAGGGAATTTGTTTCATGTCTTTGTGGTCTTTACACAAAAATAACCAATTAGTTCAATACATCCGAAATAGGCGTGTAAGTCAAACCAAAGGCATCAGCGACTGCTTTGTTGACGACCTTTCCATAGACAATATTCAGCCCATTGGCCAAATGGGGATGTGTTTTACATGCCTTTTTCCAACCATGATTGGCCAACTCAATCGCATAGGGAAGGGTCGCATGAATCAGCGCCGGTGTAGATGATTGTGGCACTGCTCCCGGCATATTGGCTACCGCATAGTGCAGTATGCCATCAACCATATATGTAGGTTCTTTATGGGTGGTTGGGCAAGTTGTTTCAAAACAACCTCCTTGATCAACGGCCACATCGACCAAAACAGCGCCGGGTTGGAGAAGGTTCAGGTGTTCACGTCTTATCAATTTGGGGGCCTTGGCACCCGGCACCAACACGGCGCCAACAACCAAATGGGTAGTAGGCAAAGCTTGTTCTATGGCGTAGGGGGTGGCATACACGGTTGTTACATTTTTGGGCATCAGGTTGTCCAATTGTCGCAATCTGTTGAGGTTAATGTCAAAAATTTTGACAGATGCACCCATACCTGCAGCTACCAGTGCTGCTTGGGTACCAACCACACCGCCACCCAACACCATCACATCAGCGGGAACTACTCCCGGTACACCACCCATCAAGATACCTAAGCCACCCTGAGGACGCTCTAAATACTTAGCGCCTTGTTGTGCCGCCAATCGCCCAGCCACCTCGGACATGGGCGTGAGTAGGGGAAGTGTACCAGCATCGTCTGTTATGGTTTCGTAGGTCAAACAAACTGCCTTACGGTCGATCATGGCTTGTGTCAGTGCTTCAGAAGCCGCAAAATGGAAAAAAGTATAAATGATTTGATTTTCTTGTATTAAAGCGTATTCTTCGGAAAGGGGCTCTTTGACTTTAATTATCATTTCGGACTTTAGATATACCTCTTTTGCTGTTTTAACGATTATAGCTCCAGCATCTTTGTAATCTTGGTTGCTAAAACCACTTCCCAGTCCGGCATTGTCTTGTATGATTACTTTGTGTCCTTGTTGTGAAAGGCTAAATACACCTGCAGGCGTCATGCCTACACGGTATTCGTTGTTTTTGATTTCAGTAGGTATTCCGATGTTCATTTGTTGTATGTGTAACGTTAATACAATATTAAAACAAATTACTTAACAAAATAGGCGGTATGTATAAGTTCAAAAACAATTATTTTACATAATATAAATTATAGTTTGTTTTTGTAACTTCGAAGTTCAAAGCCCTAAATAACTGCTTTGGTTGTATGGAGCGAGTGAACCTAAAGCTATGTTTTGGGTGTCAGGTAGATTTCCGTTATTATCATCTATTTGACCACTATCATCAGAACAAGCAATAAAAATTATTCCTATAAAAAAACAAAGAATCGAACTGTATTTTGGTGCCATAAATAAAAGGTTTTGGGGTTTCTTAAAACAATTGCTCAAATCACATCATAAAATCTTTGATTTTACCAAGATCGTATTCGATATAGGTTACTTTTTCATCCATATGACGCAAAAGATCGATAAGCCCTTTGTTAAGGTTGCTTTCGAGTTTTGAGACCGTATGGTTGAGTTGATTTAAATGCATCTGAAGATTTCGAATGCTGCGATTTAGGTCTTTGATGCTGCCGTTAAGGCTTTGAAGTTGTAGGTTTTGCATGGTGTAGGGTTTTAGGGTTCTTTAATTTTATATCAAAAAGCAAGCCAAATGCTTTTGGGCAATGTACTTGAGAAAATTTACAATCTGATTTTTTTTACCCCAATACAATCCGTTCCCCGTAAGGGTGTCAAAACGTAAACTTAAAAACTGAAAATCATGTTCGGTTAAGTATTGGGCTACCCAAATGTAACAAATTCTCCCCACTGTTAAAAACTTTGTTAATGAAGCCTTGCTAAGTTCTTTAGGCAGCCTAAGCATTTGTGGTAATTTTATAAAAATCAATAGGATGAATGATCGCCACAACGACCTACTGCGCATCCGCCCCGAAATCAAAAAACACCTCACCTTCGACAATATGTCTGACGAGGAACGGTTTCAAAATACCACACTCCGTCCGGTACTCAAACTGCAAAACCCGTTACTGATCGCGGTTTTTATCAATTATGCAGTCAAACACAAAGGGGTGTTTTTTGAGTTATCTACAGATAAAAGAATGGCCTATATCGAAAACGCCATCTGCAAAGACCAAAAGTTTCGCAATGCCCTCAAAGGCATAATCATAGGCCAATTTACCGTAGCTGAATACCAAACCTATATCCAAAATTCTTCCAAGCTCAACAAACGGATGATGAATTTGGTCATCACCCGCCTCCAAGACCAACTGCAGTTGTTGGTGCCCCAAACCCTTTCCAAGGCCGTGTAAATCAGTAATTTACCGGGTTTGCGGTGGAAAATTTCCACCGCAAAAATCTATCAGATTAAAGATTCCCCATCCCTGTTGGTCGTCAGCACATCTGACATATAGTCCACAAAAGGCCGTACGGCTTGTAGGGCGGCATCGACTTGTTGTACAAAATTGGGGCTACACACGCTTTTTTCATCAAAAGGTTTTAGAAATAAAAACTGCTTTTTGCGAATCAGGTCAATGTCGGGATGGTCTTTGTCAAAATCGCGGGGGGCGGTTTTGAGTTCATGATTATAGTCTTATTGAAAGCCTTACCA
>JBMYLY010000069.1:0-6277 GCA_049596815.1 Flavobacteriaceae bacterium
AGACACGTAAGTACCAGTTTTTATACAATGATGGGGAGACTTTTCATTTTATGAACACAGATGATTACAATCAGATTGAGTTGCAAAAAGACATTCTTGATGCTCCTGAGCTGATGAAAGAAGGAGAGGTTGTCACAGTCATGACCAATGCCGATGATGGCATTCCTCTTTCTGTCGAGATGCCTGCCAGTGTGGTGTTGGAAGTTACCCACAGCGAACCCGGTGTGAAAGGAAATACAGCCACCAATGCCACCAAACCCGCAACCTTAGAAACTGGTGCCAAAATCAATGTTCCTTTATTTATCAATGAAGGTGACAAGATCAAAGTAGACACAGAGAAAGGAAGTTATATCGAACGCATTAAAGAATAAAATGAGCGTACTCGTCAACAAAAATTCAAGAATTATAGTGCAAGGCTTTACAGGAAGCGAAGGCACTTTCCATGCAGAACAAATGATTGCTTACGGCACCCATATTGTGGGTGGTGTAACTCCTGGTAAGGGGGGGCAAACCCATTTAGGTAAGCCTGTTTTTAACACAGTTGAACAAGCTGTAAAAGAAGTGAAAGCAGACACCAGCATCATATTTGTACCTCCTGCTTTTGCTGCTGATGCCATCATGGAGTCTGCAGATGCAGGCATCCAAGTGATCGTTACAATCACAGAGGGTATTCCCGTGGCGGATATGGTCAAGGCTGCAGCTTATGTAAAAGATCGTGGCGCACGACTTATTGGTCCCAATTGTCCTGGCGTGATTACACCGGAAGAAGCCAAAGTAGGTATCATGCCCGGTTTTGTATTCAAAAAAGGCAATGTGGGGATTGTATCCAAATCAGGAACCCTCACTTATGAAGCCGCTGACCAGGTTGTCAAAGAAGGCTTGGGAATCACCACAGCCATAGGTATTGGTGGAGACCCAATTATTGGAACAACAACCAAGGATGCCATTCAATTATTGATGAATGATGATGAGACGGAATGCATCGTAATGATAGGTGAAATTGGAGGTCAACTCGAAGCGGATGCCGCCCAATGGGTCAAAGAACAGGGTAACCCCAAACCCGTAGTAGGATTCATTGCTGGAGAAACAGCTCCCAAAGGACGTACTATGGGTCATGCAGGAGCTATAGTGGGTGGAGCTGACGACACCGCTGAAGCCAAAAAACGCATCATGACAGCATGTGGTATTCATGTTGTGGATTCACCCGCTGAAATAGGAAAAAAAGTCGCTGAAGTTTTAGCTTAATCATATGAAATTACTCACAGGAAAAGTCACTTTAATTACCGGTGCCAGTAGGGGGATCGGTAAAGGAATTGCTACAACATTTGCCCAACACGGTGCCTCGGTTGCATTTACCTACAGCTCTTCTGTAGAAGCTGCTCAAGAACTCGAAAAAGAGTTATTATCTATGGGCGTAAAAGCCAAAGGTTATCAGTCCAATGCAGCCGATTTTGAACAAGCCCAGCAATTGGTCGCAGATGTTTTGGCCGATTTCGAAGCCATAGATGTATTGATAAACAACGCTGGCATCACAAAAGACAATTTATTGATGCGTATTACAGAAGAAGACTTCGATAGAGTTATAGAAGTCAATTTGAAATCTGTCTTCAATATGACCAAAGCGGTTCAGCGCACCATGCTCAAACAACGAAATGGTAGCATCATCAATATGAGCTCTGTTGTTGGGGTAAAGGGCAACGCCGGACAATCCAATTATGCGGCTTCCAAGGCGGGTATTATCGGTTTTTCAAAATCGATTGCCCTTGAACTAGGTTCTCGAAATATCCGTTCCAACGTAATTGCACCGGGTTTTATAGAGACCGAAATGACAGCCAAACTCCCAGATGACGTCGTAGCAGGTTGGCGTGCCGGTATTCCACTCAAGCGCGGGGGTACTCCCGAAGACGTGGCCAATGCCTGTGTGTATCTGGCTTCAGACCTTTCTGCCTATGTCACAGGACAAGTATTACATGTCGATGGCGGCATGCTCACTTAATTTTTAATTTTTTATCACATGAATACATTACCAAAAATCGGATTACCCATAGTCGTTCTAGGCATGGTTTTACTCATTTTCGTCGCCAAATCTTCAGTTAACATAGGTTATGGAGAGGCAGGCGTTGTATGGAAACGTTTCGGAGGCGGAACCGTTGTTGACAAAGCACCCCTTGGAGAAGGTTTCCACATCATTGCACCTTGGAATAAGGTGTATATCTACGACATCAAACAACAAGAGGAGTTTGAAAGCGGTATGCGCGTACTGTCTTCCAATGGTCTTGAAATTTCGTTGGACGTTTCAGTATTGTACCAACCCAAAATCGATGAGTTGGGCATTCTTCACAAAACCAAAGGTGAAAACTATCTCAACATTGTTATCGTTCCTGAAATTCGAGCAGTAGCACGTTCTGTTATTGGACGTTACACACCAGAGCAGTTGTACTCTACCAAGCGTGACGCAATCCAGAATGAGATTTTTGAAGAAACGAAGAAGAAAGTAGACCCACAACACGTTCAAATCAACTCTGTATTGGTGCGCGATGTTACCTTGCCACCCTCAATTAAAGAAGCCATTCAACGTAAGCTGACACAAGAGCAGGAGGCCTTGGAGTACGAATTTCGTTTGGAAAAAGCACGTCAAGAAGCGGAAAAAGTTCGCATTGATGCAGAAGGTAAAGCTACAGCCAACCGGATCCTAAATGCTTCTTTGACACGTAATGTATTGTTAGAGAAAGGTATAGAAGCTACTCTTAAGCTTGCTGAGTCACCCAATGCAAAAGTGGTTGTTGTCGGAAGTGGAGAAGATGGTTTGCCAATAATTTTGGGAAATCAATAAGGTAATTTGAAATTTTTGTATCATATTTGCACCCATAATGAGAAACAACACACATATCCATCATTCAAAATGCTTTGCTCAAGCGAGTTGAAGAGGATATCATATATATTCAGAAAACCCGTTTGAGCTTCAAACGGGTTTTTTTGTTATTAATAATTCATTACTATGAAAAAAAAGTTACATATCGCGGTTCAAAAGTCAGGAAGACTACACGATGATTCTTTAAAGTTGCTCAAAGATTGTGGAATCTCAATTGATAACGGGAAAGATCAACTCAAGGCAGCGGCAAAAAACTTTCCTATGGAAGTCTTCTATTTGCGCAACGGCGACATCCCTCAATACTTACGCGATGGAGTGGTAGATATTGCTATCATAGGAGAAAACCTTTTGGTCGAAAAAGGGGAGGGCATAGACATTACTGAGAGACTTGGTTTTTCCACTTGTAAGGTTTCTATAGCCGTACCTAAAGATGAGAACTATGAAGGAATTCAAAGCTTAGGGGGTAAAAAAATTGCTACCTCCTATCCCAATACCGTCAAAAAGTTTTTGGCAGAAAAAGGAGTAGAGGCCGATTTGCACATTATCAACGGTTCGGTAGAGATTGCACCCAACATTGGACTTTCTTATGCCATTTGCGACATCGTTTCGAGCGGTTCGACCTTGTTTAAAAACAACCTTAAAGAGGTTGAGGTTTTGTTTCGCTCAGAGGCCGTGTTGGCAGCAGGACCCTCATTAGACAGTGAAAAGCAAGCATTGTTGGACAAACTTCAATTTCGCATACAGTCTGTTTTAAAGGGGCGTAGTTCCAAATACATTCTGATGAATGTACCCAACGACAGCATTGACACCATATCATCCATTTTGCCTGTTTTAAAATCGCCTACCATCATGCCTTTGGCGGAGTCAGGATGGAGTTCATTACACTCAGTCATTGATGAGGGCACTTTTTGGGAAGTCATAGACCAACTCAAAGCGGCTGGCGCTCAAGATATTTTGGTATGTCCTATCGAAAAAATGGTATTGTAAGATGAAGCAATTTGTAAATCCATCACGATCCGATTGGGAAAAGCTACAACAGCGACCAACAGCCTCGTATGATGCCATATTACCGACAGTAGATGCAGTTTTTGCTGCCGTGCAATCGGAGGGTGATAAGGCTATACGGCAATACAGCACTCAGTTTGATGGGTATTGCCCAGACAATTTGGAAGTACCAAAGTCAGATTGGAAGAAATCTGCTGATGAGCTCAGTCCGGAACTCAAATCGGCCATAGATCGTGCCTACGCCAATATTTACAGCTTTCACCAAGCTCAACGCTCACCCAAAGTCGAAGTAATTGTCCAAAAAGGGGTGTCATGTTGGCAAGAAAAGCGTCCCATAGAAAAAGTAGGATTGTATATTCCCGGTGGCACGGCCCCTTTGTTTTCATCTGTACTGATGTTGGCCATTCCGGCTCAGCTGGCAGGTTGTCGCGAGATTGTACTATGTACGCCTCCCAACAAATCGGGCACCATTCCGGCTCCGATCCGCTATGCGGCTTCTTTGTGTGGTGTGACACGCCTGTTTCAGGTGGGTGGCATACAAGCCATCGCGGCTTTGACCTATGGAACAGAAAGCATACCTCAAGTGTATAAGATATTGGGCCCTGGCAATCAGTATGTCACAGCCGCCAAACAAAAAGCAACACAGTGTTGCGTAGCTATCGATATGCCTGCCGGCCCCAGTGAGTTGTTGGTAGTCGCAGACGATGCGGCCAACCCCGCCTATGTGGCTGCGGACCTGCTTTCTCAAGCCGAACACGGCACCGACAGTCAGGTGATTTTGGTCAGTACTTCTTCCAAATTGGTAGATGCGGTGCAGAACGAGCTCCAAACCCAATTGCCGTTGTTGCCCCGCCAAGAGATCGCGAAAGAAGCCCTCAACAACTCCAAAGCCATTTTGTTTGAGGATGAGGCAACTGCTTTGGATTTTATCAATGGTTACGGCCCCGAACACTATATCATCTGTATGCAAAACGAAGATGCGTTTGTAGCAGGAGTACAAAATGCTGGTTCCGTGTTTATAGGGAACTACACCCCCGAAAGTGCTGGTGATTATGCCTCTGGCACCAATCACACTTTACCTACCAACGGATATGCCAAGCAGTATAGCGGTGTCAATTTAGATAGTTTCCTAAAGGCGATTACCTTTCAAAAGATTTCTTCTGAGGGAATACTGGATTTAGGCCCCACTATCGAAGCCATGGCAGAGGCTGAGGGTCTACAAGCCCACAAAAACGCAGTAAGCATACGATTAAAGGATTTGAAATGAGTTTTGACGTCAACCAATTATTGCGACCCTACGTATTGGCTATAAAGCCCTATACTTCCGCACGGGACGAATTTGACACCCAAACGGAAGACTATTTCTATTTGGATGCCAACGAAAATCCATATCCCAATGGGGTCAATCGATATCCGGACCCGCAACAAAAGGCGTTAAAAGCGGTTTTGGCATCAAAATTTGATGTAGATGCCGATCAATTGCTTTTGGGCAATGGCAGCGATGAGGTGCTGGATTTGATTTTCCGCGCTTTTTGCGAACCCTACCAAGATGAAATCCTCATCATGCCACCCACATATGGCATGTATAAAGTTCTGGCTGAAATCAATCAAATCACTTTAAAAGAAGCCTCTTTAAGCGTTGATTTTCAATTAAATACACAATCAATACTTGATGCTGTAAATTCCAATACCAAGGCGATTTTTTTGTGTTCACCCAACAACCCGAGCGGAAACAGCTTTAAGCCCCAAGACATTGAGACTTTGCTGAATTCTTTTAAAGGAATCGTAGTAATAGATGAGGCCTATATCGATTTTTCTACCCAGGCGAGTTGGGCCAATCGTTTGAAAGCATTCCCCAATCTGATCATCACTAGAACCCTTTCTAAGGCCTATGGCATGGCAGGTTTGCGATTGGGTATCTGCATAGCCTCACAAGCCATTATAGCTGCTTTAAACAAAATCAAACCGCCCTACAATGTCAATACGCTTACACAAGAAAAAGCCATAGCGGAATTGTCACAATCAGATCGTTACAACAAGCAAGTGGCCACCCTGTTGGAAGAGCGTTCTGTCTTGGCGATCCAACTACAAAAAATCTCATTTGTCGAATATGTATTTCCAAGCGACGCCAATTTTCTGTTGGTGCGTGTCGATGATGCCAATTTGCGCTACTCACAATTGGTAGAAGAGGGTATCGTAGTACGTAACCGAAGCAAAGAATACGGTTGCGCAAATTGTCTGCGATTTACAGTAGGAACTCCCGAAGAAAACAAAAAACTCATTCAATCTTTATCAAAACTAGATTCATGAAAAAGGTTTTATTTATCGATAGAGACGGAACTTTGGCCCTTGAGCCAATTGTGGGGACCAAACAACAGCATCATGAGTCGCGCCGTTTTT
>JBMYLY010000070.1:0-6164 GCA_049596815.1 Flavobacteriaceae bacterium
CAACGTTTTGATGAGGTTTCTGATTTGATCATTCAACCCGATGTGATCGCAGACCAAAAGCGCTATATCGCCTTGAACCGCGAATACAAAGACCTGAGTGCTTTGATGGAAAAACGCGGCCAATACATGGATTTGGTAGAACGCCAACAAGAGGCAGAACAGATTATCGCTGATGGTGATGATCCCGAAATGACAGAAATGGCCAAAGAGGAGCTTGAGGGAATCAAAGAGGCCTTGCCTGCCCTTGAAGAAACCATCCGCTTTATGCTAATTCCAAAAGACCCTGAAGACGCCAAAAACATAGTCATGGAATTGCGCGCCGGCACGGGCGGGGATGAGGCCAGCATTTTTGCAGGGGATTTGTACCGTATGTATACCAAATTTTGTGAAAGCAAAGGTTGGAAGGTCAGCGTGGTCGATCTGAACGAAGGAACCGCAGGCGGATTTAAAGAAATCATTTTTGAAGTGTCGGGTGAGGAAGTCTATGGCACCATGAAGTTCGAGTCGGGTGTGCATCGTGTACAACGTGTGCCCCAGACCGAAACCCAAGGACGGGTACACACTTCTGCCGCTACGGTGATGGTGTTGCCCGAAGCCGAGGAGTTTGATATTGAAATCGACATGAATGAAGTGCGTATCGATTTTTTCTGTTCTTCCGGCCCTGGAGGGCAGTCGGTCAATACAACCTACTCTGCGGTGCGTCTCACGCACATGCCCACAGGGATTGTAGCCCAGTGTCAGGACCAAAAATCTCAGCACAAAAACAAAGAAAAAGCGCTCAAGGTATTGCGTTCGCGATTGTATGAGTTGGAACTGAGTAAAAAATTAGAGGCAGATGCAGAAAAACGCAATGCCATGGTGTCATCGGGAGACCGATCTGCCAAAATTCGCACCTACAACTATCCGCAAGGACGGGTAACGGACCACCGTATTGGATTGACTTTGTATGATTTGCAGAACATTGTCAACGGTGATTTGGAACGTCTGATAGACGAATTGCAGCTCCACTACAACACCGAAAAACTAAAAGCTACAGACGAACTGATATGAGCACCCTTGTTGAGCAAATCCGCAGCAAACAGTCTTTTCTCTGTGTAGGCTTGGATACCGATATCCAAAAAATGCCTACCCATTTGAGCAAAGATGCCGAGGGCATACTGGCATTCAACAAAGCTATAATTGATGTGACCCATGACTTGGCTGTGGCCTATAAAATCAACACGGCTTTTTACGAGGCTTTAGGAGTGAAAGGCTATCAGGCGCTCGAAGACACCGTAGCTTACCTAAACACCAACTATCCCGAACAATTTTTGATTGCTGATGCCAAACGCGGTGACATCGGCAATACTTCCACACAATATGCCAAGGCTTTTTTTGAAGCCATGGATTTTGATGCGGTCACGGTGGCTCCATATATGGGTCGAGATTCGGTAGAGCCTTTTTTGCAGTTTGAAGGCAAATACGCCATTCTATTGGCTTTGACCTCCAACTCCGGGGCTTTTGATTTTCAAACGCTCACAGACACTGACGGACAAAAGGTCTATGAGCATGTCATTCGTAGCAGTCAATCGTGGGATCATGCCGATAGGTTGATGTATGTGTTGGGTGCGACCAAAACCGATCATTTGGCTTCAATACGCAAACAATTGCCCGATGCCTTTTTCTTGGTGCCCGGCGTGGGTGCTCAAGGGGGCGATTTGTCAGCCGTATATCAAGCGGCTTCCAATAAGGAAGTAGGCTTACTGGTCAATGCGTCTCGCAGCATCATTTTTGCCGATAGTGGGCAAGATTTTGCCCAAGCAGCGCGCAACGCAGCCAAGGCGCTGCAACAACAGATGAAAGCCTTGCTATGTTAAACTACACCAAATACACACATGCATCCTCTGAAGAATGGGTGGTTTTTGTGCATGGCGCCGGAGGCAGTGCTTCTATTTGGCACAAACAATTGCGTGCCTATACCCAAAAACACAATGTGCTGTTGTTGGATTTGCGGGGTCATGGAAACTCCAAACCCAATCTCAAGGCTGTTTTCGACAACAAATACACTTTTGAGGCCATTGCTCATGATATTTTAGAGGTGTTGGATCACGAAAAGGTAGCTTCGGCTCATTTTGTAGGGATTTCTTTGGGAACCATTCTGATTCGCCAGTTGGCCGAAACCCACCCCGAGCGTGTCAAAAGTATGATCATGGGAGGTGCCGTGATGCAGCTCAATGTGCGTTCTCAAATCTTGATGCGATTGGGCAATGTTTTTAAGTCTTTGGTGCCCTATCTGTGGATTTACCGTTTTTTTGCCTTTATCATCATGCCCAAGAAAAACCACAAGGAGTCTAGGTTGTTGTTTATAAGAGAAGCCAAAAAACTCTATCAAAAAGAATTTATACGCTGGTTTAAGCTGACGGCTGAGGTCAATCCTTTGCTACGGTTGTTTCGTCAGGTCGATGTGAATATTCCTACCCTGTATGTGATGGGGGGCGAGGATTATATGTTTTTGCCCAGCATCCAGGCGCTGACCCAGAAACACACTTCAGCCAGTTTGTATGTGGTGCCGGATTGTGGTCACGTGGTCAATGTCGAACAGCCGCAGTTGTTCAACAAGCACACTCTCTCTTTTATAGAATCCGTTCGTTAAGAAAAAACAATGGTTTTGTTGCCATAGACCATTACTTTGCGGTCTGTATGATTTTTGACAGCCCTCGCCAGTACAATTTTTTCCAAATCACGCCCTTTGGCCACTAGTTGAGACACACTGTGCGTGTGAGACACATGGGCAACATCTTGTTCAATGATAGGGCCTGCATCTAACTCCTCGGTCACATAGTGGCTTGTGGCGCCAATAATCTTTACCCCACGCGCAAAGGCGGAGTGATAGGGTTTGGCACCTGGAAAGGCAGGTAGGAAGGAATGGTGGATGTTGATGATGTTGTTGGGGTAGTGGTCAATGATTTTGGGGGATACGATTTGCATATAGCGCGCCAGTACAATAAAATCGACCTGATGCTTTTGAAGCAATTCCAATTGTTGGTTTTCAGCGGCTGCCTTGGTGTCTTTGGCGACTGGAATGTGATAGAAGGGAATATCGAAGGCTTTGGCGATAGGTGCCAAGTCGGGATGGTTGCTCAACACAAAAGGAATGTTGACAGATAATTCGCCCGATTTGTAGCGCCCTAAAAGGTCATAGAGGCAATGGTCGTATTTGGACACAAACAGCGCCATATTGAGTTTTTGCTCCTGAGGCTGAAGGGTCCAGATCATATCAAATTGTTTGGCGGGTCCTTCTTCAAATGCGGTGCGAAAGCTTTGAATGGCATCGCTGTTGCCATTAAACTCGCTTTCCAAGCGCATAAAAAAAGCTTTGTTTTCTCGATCTACGTACTGATCGATATACAGGATGTTTCCTTTATGGCTGTAAACAAACTGGGTAACTTCGGCAATGATTCCCTTTTGGTCAGGGCATTGCATCACTAAGGTCAGTGCACTCATAATAACGACAAAAATAGTGAATTATCCTCTGTAGGGGTAAAAAAAATCCCGCCTTGTGGCGGGATTTTAATACGATTTAGTTTCAAATTATAGGCTGATACCAAATACGACAAACATAGCGTCTTGCTCCGGGTTGTACACCAACTGACCGAAAGCAGGTAGTGAACCGATAGACTTTTCATAAGCAATGGAAACATTAACCAAAGCCATGCCGTCCTCAGTGGAGTTGTAGCCGTTGTCACCCATACCTACAGCAAGATCCAAACCAGCAAGGTTGAAACCAGCTTCTACATACATGTCTTCTCCATCAAGGAAATAACCTGCAAGTAAAGATACAGGACCCAATTGGGTGCTACCACTAATTTCAAGACCTGTCAATGAAGCGTCACCGCTTTCAAAGTCAAATGGACCGAAATCAGAACCTTGGAAATAGGTGTAATTAGTAGCTGTAACAGACACAGGGCCTATGTTTGCAGATACATAAGGATCCAACTCAACACCGCCGTTGGCAAGTGAATAGCTAGACCATACACCCACTTCGATGTTTTCACCGATTGAATGTGCTACGTAAGGTTGTACAGAAGCTGTACCATCAGCTTGCCAACCACGCCATACATAAGAGCTAACAATATCAGCTCCGAAATCCTGCGCTACTACATTTTGGGTAGTAAAAGCCACCACTAGGGTGAACAATCCAATAAACGTGTTTTTTAAATTTTTCATAATTATATGTTAGTTTATTGTTTACAAATATAAATAATTTCTTAAACAAACGTTAAATCCTCAATTTTTAGTGCTGATTCAAGCGGAAGTCTGCATAGGCGTCCATGCCGTGTTCGCTGCTGTCAAGACCCTTAAGTTCCTCTTCCTCAGACACTCTAAGTCCGGCAACGGCTTTGACAATCAATACCAAAATCAATGTGCTTACTACACAGAAAGCACCTATGATTCCAACCCCTGCAAGTTGCACCATAAATTGGTCAAAACCTTGCAAAGCACCGAACAGGCCTACTGCAAGTGTTCCCCACATTCCGCAGAACAAGTGAACCGCAACAGCGCCTACTGGATCGTCTAATTTCACCTTATCCATAAATGAGATGGCCAATACGACAATGACCCCAGCAATAAGACCTATGATGACAGCATCTGTAGGGCCCATTTGGTCGGCACCCGCTGTGATACCCACAAGACCTCCCAAAACACCATTCATAAACATGGTAAGGTCAAAGTTTTTATAGCGTGCCAAAGCAAAGGTAGCTGCACCAATACCTCCTGCGGCCGCAGCCAAACAAGTGGTGACAAGTGTCAAAGAAGTCAATGCGGGATCTGCAGATAAAACAGAACCACCGTTAAAACCAAACCATCCCAACCAAAGGATAAGTACACCAGCAGCGGCAACGGGGAGGTTGTGTCCGGGTAAGGCTTGTGGTTTTCCATCCTTTCCATACTTACCGATACGAGCACCGAGGAAGTAAATCACTACCATAGCCGCCCATCCACCGACAGAGTGTACTAAGGTAGAGCCAGCAAAGTCATAGAATCCCCAACCGTCTAGGAATCCACCACCCCATTTCCAAGAACCTACAATAGGGTAAACTATGCCTACATATAGAAGAGCGAATAACATAAAGCTACCCAATTTGATACGTTCTGCAACAGCACCAGAAACAATGGTAGCGGCTGTGGCAGCAAACATTCCTTGGAATAAGAAATCTGTCCAGTAGGTGTAGCCTTCATTATAACTTAGATCGGCAGCAGCAGCGCTGTCCAATCCGAAGCCTGCAAATCCGAAAATCCCGTTGAATTCTCCTGGATACATGAGGTTAAAGCCACCCAGTGCATAGACCAAAAGTCCCATGGTGATGACAAAAAAGTTTTTAAACAAGATATTAACAGTATTTTTTTGACGGGTCAATCCGATTTCTAAAAAGGAAAACCCGAGGTGCATAAAAAATACCAGCGCCGTACAGATCA
Source organism: Flavobacteriaceae bacterium (assembly GCA_049596815.1). Lineage (GTDB taxonomy): Bacteria > Bacteroidota > Bacteroidia > Flavobacteriales > Flavobacteriaceae > UBA724. Next base: position 5,458 of record JBMYLY010000070.1, read on the forward strand.
TCATCCATACGTTGTTTGTTGTTAATAATTCCATAATAAATAAGTTTTTAGTTTTTTTTAATTCAACGTTTCTTTTCCTTTCTCGCCAGTACGAATGCGGTAAGCTTCTTCTACAGGGAGTACAAAAATTTTCCCGTCACCTACACGTCCTGTAGCGCCAGATTTAACAATGGCGTCTATAGCAGGTTGTACAAATTCGTCACTGACTACAATGGATAGCAAACGACGTTGGATTTCAGAGGTGCTGTAAGAGATACCACGGTAAACGTGGCCTTCTTGTTCATTGCCAATTCCGGTAACATCCCAATAGCTAAAGAATGTAACACCGGCTTCGTAGAGTGCCTCTTTGACCTCTGCGAATTTGGTTTTGCGGATAATTGCTTCTATTCTTTTCATAAAAATAATTTAATTGTGCGCCAAAACTAATGATTAACATAGTGTGCCCCAAAAAAATAGGGGGTCTATGCTTAATAAATATATAATTAATAATTAACCCCCTATTTAAATATGGGATAAACAAAAAAAGCTCGGCAAAAGCCGAGCTTTTTCAAAAAAGAACTAAACTAATTTATGTATAAAGGATCTTAGAAGCTAACCCCAAATACCAAAAACATGATGTCTACGTCAGGGTTGTAGACCAATTGGCCAAAGGCAGGAACGGAACCTATGTCTTTGCTGTAGTCGATAGCAACATTACACAGGGCAAA
>JBMYLY010000071.1:0-6020 GCA_049596815.1 Flavobacteriaceae bacterium
CTGCAACCTTCTGAGCCGTAATCAGATGCGCTATTCAGTTGCGCCACGAGGCCTTATAAGGGCGCAAATATACCCCCTTTTTACATTTTCAACAAAACTTTGTCAATCCAATGCACGTTGGGTCACATACCAACGCCAACCCAATAAAACCAACTGAAATTTTGATGCATTGGTGATGTCCACACCTTTTTTGGTGAGGCTAGGAAGTAATAGTTTGTTGACTTTGGCCAATCCTCGAAAAAACTTTTTTCGCATGGAACAAAAATACAAAATACGGATTGATGTATCTTCGCAACGCAACTATGGATGCATTCAAAATTATTATCGGTCTTAGCATGTTGATTCTTGGGGGCGAATGGCTACTCCGATCAGCAGTTGCCCTTTCATACAGGTTGCGTGTACCTAAAATTGTCGTGGGTATGACCGTTGTATCCTTGGCAACTTCGCTTCCTGAGTTAATCGTAAGCGTTCAGTCTGCCGTTCAGGGCTACCCCGATTTGGCCTTAGCCAATGTGGTAGGCTCCAATGTAGCCAACCTAGGGCTCGTGCTTGGAATGGTGTTGCTATTTTCCCGCATTCATGTCACACCATCTTTTTATCGTGCCGACTGGCCCTTGATGTTCATAGCAACTGTATTATTGTGGCTATTTATAAGAGATGGCAATTTAAGCGCGCTGGAAGGCTTGTTTTTGCTATTGGGTTTGATGATGATGCTTGGTTACTTATTTAACTACCAAAAACAGGCCGTGCTCACCACTGAAGAATTAAAAGAAAATCATCCTGCATGGGTACGCATTGTTTTTTTTGGAGTCGTGGGGGGCGCATTGCTAGCTTTCGGTTCCGATTTCTTGGTAGATGGTGCCGTAGGCTTGGCACGAGAGTTGGGCGTAAGTGAACGTATTATCGGCATCACTTTGGTCTCTGTTGGAACGAGTATCCCTGAATTGGCAGCATCCTTAATTGCAATTTATAGAAAAGAAAATGCCATTTCTCTCGGGAATTTGTTAGGTTCAAACATGTTTAATATTTTGGTAGTTTTAGGAGTTACTGCCCTTATACACCCGTTGGAAGTTTATGACACCCAATTGCTTAATTTCGATATTTATATAGTCCTAGCCATAGCGGCTTTGATACTACCATTGGTTTTTATCCCCAAACGAATGCAACTGGGCTGGCAAGAAGGCTTGGTGCTATTGGTTTGCTATTGTCTCTTCATTCTAAAAACAATCGCATAAAAAAAACACCCCTAACAAGAGGTGTTTTTTAACTATAACATATTAAACCGCTGCTTAAGCTGTAACTGGCTTTACGGTTTTAATAATACGTGCAGCCACCTTATATGGGTCTGCATTCGATGCAGGACGACGATCTTCTAACCATCCTTTCCATCCTTTTTCTACCGTCATAATCGGAATACGGATAGAAGCACCACGGTCAGAAACACCGTAGCTAAATTCGTGGATAGATTGTGTTTCGTGATCACCCGTAAGGCGTTGGTCGTTGTAAGCACCATATACGTCGATGTGCTCTTTTACAACAGGACGGAAGGCCTCACAAACTTTCTCATAAGTCTCTTGTGATCCGCAAGTACGAAGCAGCGTATTAGAGAAGTTGGCGTGCATACCAGAGCCATTCCAATCCGTAGCACCAAGAGGTTTAGGGTGGTAATCAATGGCGAGGCCATACTCTTCAGCCAAACGCTCTAATAGGTAGCGTGCTACCCAGATTTGATCTCCTGCCTCAGCAGCACCTTTGGCGAAAATTTGGAATTCCCACTGACCGGGAGCAACCTCACCGTTGGTTCCTTCTACATTCAAGCCTGCCTCCAAACAAATATCTAAGTGACGGTCCATAATCTCACGTCCAAAAGAATTTTTGGCGCCCACAGAACAATAGAACTGCCCTTGAGGTGTTTGATCCTTAGGAAAGCCCAAAGGCAAATTAGTTTCAGGATCCCACAAGAAATACTCTTGCTCAAATCCAAACCAGAAGTCAGCATCATCATCATCGATAGTAGCACGTCCGTTTGACTCATGGGGTGTGCCATCAGCATTTAACACTTCTGTCATTACTAAGTACGCATTTGAACGTACTGGGTCAGGGTAGATGGCCACAGGCTTTAACAAACAGTCAGAAGAACCACCTTCTGCTTGTAGCGTTGAGCTACCGTCAAATGACCACATTGGTACCTCTTCTAAAGTACCGCCAAAGTCAGATACAATCTTGGTCTTGCCGCGCAAGCCAGCTGTTGGCTTATATCCGTCTAGCCAAATGTATTCAAGTTTAGTCTTGCTCATAATATTTTTATTTTAAGATGCACACAAAAATATATTTTTTTGCACCACCCTTTGCTAAATGTGGGGTGAAATAATAAACAATAGATACATATTTGTCAACACCCTATTTTTAAGGGGGGTATTTTCAATATTTTTTAAAATAAATCAAAAATATTCATAAAATCATATGTCGAATCTGTCTATTTTGAGCTTGGATTGTGTATTTTTGATAAAAATCTACTGTTATGTCCACACTTCGTTTCCAAGCGGTGCGTGATGCCTACCAAAGGCAACCTCAATCCGCACCCAACCACCAAAACCGGTCAGAGCTTTTTGCAGCCAATGTTTTTGATAAAAAAACCATGCGGGCCTATCTGACACAAGACGCTTATGCCCAAGTATGCCAGGCCATTGACAAAGGCACACAAATAGACCGTAAAGTGGCCGACCATGTCGCTGCCTCAATGCGCGACTGGGCCTTGTCCAAAAGCGCCACCCATTACACCCACTGGTTTCAACCCCTTACCGGTGCAACTGCCGAAAAACACGATGCTTTTTTTGAACTCACTTCTGATGGTTTGGCGCTAGAAAACTTTGATGGTTCCCAGTTGGTACAACAAGAGCCCGATGCGTCTAGCTTCCCGAGTGGAGGCATTCGCAATACTTTTGAAGCCCGTGGCTACACAGCTTGGGATCCCACTTCACCCGCCTTTATTTACGGTACCACGCTTTGTATTCCGACTGTTTTTGTATCCTATACGGGGGAAGCCCTTGACAACAAAACTCCTTTGTTGCGTGCCCTCCAAGCCATAGATCAAGCTGCCGCGGGCGTGGCTCAATATTTTGACAAAAATGTATCCAAAGTAAATGCCACACTGGGGTGGGAGCAAGAGTATTTTTTGATAGACAAATCACTTGCCCATAGCCGACCAGACATTGTTCTTACAGGTCGTACGCTTTTGGGGCATGCGCCTGCCAAAGGACAGCAACTCGATGACCACTATTTCGGCTCCATTCCCAACCGTGCATTGACTTTCATGCGTGAACTAGAGCACGAGTCGATGTTGTTGGGCATCCCTGTCAAAACACGTCACAACGAAGTAGCACCCAACCAATTTGAATTGGCGCCAATTTTTGAAGAAGCCAACCTATCGGTGGACCACAACGCCCTGTTGATGGACATTATGGGTAAGATTGCAAGCAAACACAATTTTAAGGTACTGCTACACGAAAAACCCTTTGCTGGCATCAACGGCTCAGGCAAACACAACAACTGGTCATTGCAAACAGACACAGGAGTCAACTTGCTTAGCCCGGGCAAAACCCCCATGCGTAACTTGCAGTTTTTGACCTTCTTTATAAACACCATCAAAGCAGTCAAAGAAAACGAAGCTTTGCTACGTGCTTCGGTTGCCAGTGCAGGCAATGACCACCGCTTGGGTGCCAATGAGGCCCCACCGGCCATCATTTCCGTTTTCATCGGTAAACATTTAATGAAAGTACTCGACGACTTGGAAAATGTATCCAAGGGGAAGTTGTCCCCAGAGGAAAAGACCGAACTCAAGCTCAACGTAGTCGGAAAAATCCCTGAGATTCTATTGGATAACACCGACAGAAATCGCACCTCGCCCTTTGCCTTTACCGGCAATAAGTTTGAGTTTAGAGCTGTAGGTTCATCGGCTAACTGTGCCAATCCTATGATCGTCTTGAACACCATTGTAGCGCATCAATTGCAAGCCTTCAAAATCGAAGTCGATAAGCTAATTAAATCTAAAAAACTTAAAAAAGACGATGCGGTCTTTAATGTGCTGCGTGAGTATATCAAACAATCTCGAAACATCTTGTTTGAAGGAGATGGTTACAGCGATTCGTGGGCCAAAGAAGCCCAGCGTCGCGGTTTGTCCAACACGCCCAAAACCCCTGACGCGCTCAAAGCTCGCATTAGCGAGAAAGCCATTGCGCTGTTTGGTGAAATGGGTGTGATGAACAAAGTAGAAGTACAAGCGCGCTACGAGGTGCAGGTAGAGGAATACATCATGCGGATACAAATTGAAAGTAGGGTGTTGGGTGATATTGCCCGAAACCACATCATTCCCACTGCCGTACGCTACCAAAACACTTTGATTGAAAATGTGAGTGGACTCAAAGCCATCTATGGCAACCAATACACCAAACATGCAAGTGAACAGTTGGAGTTGATTGAAAAAATATCGGCCTATATCGCCAACCTCAACCGTGGCGTGACCGATATGATCAATGCGCGCAAAAAAGCCAATGCCATCAACAAGGCAGAAGAACGTGCACAACTCTACTGCAATGAAGTGCTGCCCTTCTTTGAGCAGATTCGTTATCACTCCGACAGGTTAGAACTCATGGTCGACGATGAGTTGTGGTCCATGGTCAAGTATCGTGAATTGTTGTTTTTGCGCTAAAAGGCTTTTGGGTATCTTTGTGTCATAATCTGATTCATGTCGCACCAACGATACGACCAACGCGGTGTTTCTGCCACCAAAGACGATGTCCATAAGGCCATCAAAAACATAGACAAAGGATTGTTTCCAAAGGCGTTCTGTAAGATTGTTCCTGACTACTTGGCGCAAGACCCTGACTACTGTACGGTCATGCATGCCGATGGGGCTGGAACCAAGTCGGCCTTGGCTTATATGTACTGGAAAGAAACCGGTGATCTGTCGGTTTGGAAAGGCATTGCGCAAGATGCGCTGATTATGAACATCGATGACCTGCTTTGTGTAGGTGCCACAGACAACATACTGCTTTCCTCCACCATTGGACGCAACAAAAACCTGATTCCCGGAGAGGTGATTGCAGCCATCATCCAAGGAACCGAAGAACTCATCGCCGAACTCGGCAAACATGGGGTTTCTATCCATAGCACAGGAGGCGAAACCGCCGACGTGGGAGATTTGGTACGAACCATCATTGTGGATTCTACCGTGACAGCGCGTATGAAACGTGCCGATGTGATCGACAATGCGCGTATTCAAGCCGGGGATGTGATTGTGGGATTGGCTTCTTTTGGGCAAGCTGCCTATGAGGAAGGTTACAATGGCGGTATGGGCAGCAACGGCCTGACCTCCGCGCGCCACGATGTGTTTGCCAAAGATTTGGCGCATAAATACCCCGAGAGTTTCGACCCTGCCGTTCCCGACTCTTTGGTGTACATGGGGCGCAAGCAACTTACAGACGCTACCCAAAGCCCTTTGGATGCAGGTAAATTGGTGTTATCACCCACTCGTACCTATGCGCCTATTATAAAAAAAATATTGTCTAAATACACCCCCCAAGATATCCATGGTATGGTACACTGCAGTGGCGGTGCCCAGACCAAAATCCTACATTTTATAGACAAACTCCATGTTGTCAAAGACAAGCTTTTTGAGGTGCCGCCCTTATTTGAGCTTATTCAGCAAGAGTCGGGCACCGATTGGAAGGAGATGTACCAAGTATTCAATATGGGACATCGGATGGAGTTGTATGTGCCTGAGGCCATCGCCGCCGACCTGATAGCCATTTCAGAATCTTTTGGGGTACCCGCCCAAATCGTAGGTAGGGTAGAAGCGGCAGACAACAAATCGTTGACCCTCTCATCTGACAAAGGGGTTTTTAGGTATTAAACCAACCCAAGCCATCCCATTCCCAACAACTATTAACCCTCCACCATTAACTAATAACCAATAACCAATAACCATATCCCATTCCCAAAAACCCCTGATTTTGTCGTAA
>JBMYLY010000072.1:0-5967 GCA_049596815.1 Flavobacteriaceae bacterium
AACTTTGGTCGTTTCTTGGAACGAGGCCGCAGAGATAAACGACTTGGTCTGAAGCGACGCACGGGTGATTCCTTGTAGAATCGGTGTAGCGGTAGCATTTACAGCATCGCGCGCCTCCACCAAGGCTTTGTCATCACGGCGCAACAATGAATTTTCGTCGCGCAACTGGCGTGCAGTTACAATCTGACCGGCTTTGAGGTTTTCAGAATCACCTACTTCAGTGACTACCTTACTACCAAACAAAGCATCATTTTCGTCGATAAAGTCGATCTTGTGAACCAACTGTCCTTCAAGGAAAGTGGTGTCTCCCGAATCTTCAATGCGCACTTTTCGCATCATCTGACGGACGACTACTTCAAAGTGCTTGTCGTTGATTTTTACACCTTGCAAGCGGTACACTTCTTGAACCTCATTGACCAAGTACTGCTGTACGGCAGAAGGTCCTTTGATGTCCAATATATCGTTGGGCGTTATGGCCCCATCAGAAAGTGGCATACCAGCTTTGACAAAGTCGTTTTCCTGTACCAAAATCTGGTTGGAAAGTTTCACCAAGTACTTTTTGATTTCACCTGTTTTGGATTCGATTATGATTTCGCGGTTACCTCGTTTGATTTTACCAAACGATACCACCCCATCGATTTCAGAAACCACTGCAGGGTTTGAAGGGTTACGCGCTTCGAATAGCTCAGTGACCCTTGGCAAACCACCCGTGATATCACCCGACTTGGCTGACTTACGTGGGATTTTCACCAAAATCTTACCTGCATCAATGGCATCGCCATCGTTGACCATCAGGTGAGCACCCACTGGAAGGTTGTACGACTGTAGGGTGTTTCCTTTCTTATCTTGAATCAACAAAGTCGGAATGACTTTTTTGTTTCTTGACTCAGTGATTACCTTTTCCTGGAAACCGGTTTGTTCATCAATTTCTACCTGATAGGTGACCCCTTGTTGAATGTTTTCATAACCGATTTTTCCAGAAAATTCGGAGATGATTACACCATTGTAAGGATCCCATTGACAGATCACATCATCTTTCTTGATGACCTGGCCATCTTTGATGTGGATAAAGGATCCGTAGGGGATTATGTTGTTACTCAAAGTGATACCCGTTTTCTTATCGACCACTTTCAGTTCTGTAGTACGAGAGATGACGATATTCACATCATTGCCTTCACTGTCTTTTCCTGCAACGGTTTTAAGGTCTTCCAGTTCGGCTTTACCATCAAACTTGGCAACCAACTTGTTTTCCTCAGAAATATTACCTGCAATACCTCCTACATGGAACGTACGTAAGGTAAGCTGGGTACCGGGCTCACCAATCGACTGTGCCGCAATCACCCCAACAGACTCACCTTTCTGAACCATTTTTCCGGTCGCTAGGTTGCGTCCGTAACACTTGGCACAGATGCCTTTTTTGGCCTCACAAGTGAGGGCAGAACGTACTTCTACACGCTCAATAGGCGATGCTTCGATCATATTGGCATGGCTGTCCAAAATCTCTTGACCTCCTTCGACGATGACGCTGCCATCAGAAGGGTTGATTACATCAAACAAAGCCACACGACCTACGATACGATCTCCCAATTTTTCGACGATCTCTTCATTTTTCTTTAGCGCCTCTACGGTAATACCGCGCAGGGTACCACAGTCTTCAGTGTTAACGATTACGTCTTGAGCTACATCGTGCAAACGGCGGGTCAGGTATCCAGCGTCAGCTGTTTTTAGTGCCGTATCGGCAAGACCCTTCCGTGCGCCGTGGGTAGAGATAAAGTATTCCAAAATGGAAAGTCCTTCTTTAAAGTTGGACAAGATGGGGTTTTCAATGATCTCCCCACCACCGGCATTGGATTTTTTGGGCTTGGCCATCAAACCACGCATACCGGTCAACTGACGGATCTGTTCTTTAGAACCTCGAGCTCCAGAATCCAACATCATATACACAGAGTTGAATCCTTGTTGGTCTTCGCGGATACGCTTCATGGCCAATTCGGTCAATGTAGCGTTGGCAGAAGTCCAAACATCAATGACCTGGTTGTAACGCTCGTTGTTGGTGATTAACCCCATGTTGTAGTTAGCGATAATGCCGTCTACTTGATCGTTGGCACTCGCGATAAGCTCATCTTTCTCTGGTGGGATAATGATGTCTCCCAAACTGAACGACAAACCGCCTTTGAAAGCGAAACTATACCCCATGTCTTTGATCTCATCCAAGAAAGCGGCTGTTTCAGGAACAGAAGTTGCTTTAAGGATGTTACCGATGATATCACGAAGTGACTTTTTGGTCAAGACCTCGTTGATATAACCTGCTTTTTCAGGAACCACTTCGTTGAACAACACACGTCCAACCGTGGTTTCTATAAGCTGGTAAGTGAGTTCGCCATCATCGTTAAAGTCTTTAGTACGCACTTTGATTTCAGCATTGAGGTCCACGCGCCCTTCGTTGAAAGCGATGGTCACCTCTTCAGCGCTGTAGAACGTTAGGCCTTCACCTTTGACAGGCACCTCCTTGGTAGACTTTCTGGCTTTGGTCATATAGTAGAGACCCAAAACCATGTCTTGTGATGGAACCGTAATTGGAGACCCGTTGGCCGGGTTCAAAATGTTGTGAGAAGCCAACATCAATAGCTGGGCTTCTAAAATAGCCTCAGGCCCCAATGGAAGGTGAACCGCCATTTGGTCACCATCGAAGTCAGCATTAAATGCCGTACACGCCAATGGGTGCAACTGAATGGCCTTTCCTTCAATCAATTTGGGTTGGAAGGCTTGGATTCCCAAGCGGTGTAGCGTGGGGGCACGGTTCAAAAGCACTGGGTGGCCTTTGAGTACGTTTTCCAAGATATCCCAGACTACTGGCTCGCGCTTGTCAATAATCTTTTTAGCAGATTTTACAGTCTTTACAATACCACGCTCAATGAGCTTGCGAATGATAAAAGGTTTGTAAAGTTCCGCTGCCATGTTTTTGGGCAGCCCACACTCAAACAATTTGAGTTCAGGTCCAACCACAATTACAGAACGTGCTGAATAGTCCACACGCTTACCCAATAGGTTTTGACGGAATCGTCCTTGTTTTCCTTTAAGAGAATCCGAAAGAGATTTTAACGGACGGTTTGCGTCTGTCTTTACAGCTGAAGACTTACGGGTATTGTCGAATAGCGAGTCAACTGATTCTTGTAACATCCGCTTTTCGTTTCGTAAAATCACTTCAGGTGCTTTGATCTCTACCAATCGTTTGAGGCGGTTGTTTCGGATGATCACCCGACGATACAAATCGTTCAGATCAGAAGTGGCAAAGCGACCCCCATCGAGCGGCACCAAAGGACGCAACTCAGGTGGAATGACAGGTATAGCTTTCATTATCATCCACTCTGGATTGTTTTCTCGGTTTTGGTTGGCTTCGCGCAGTGCTTCAACCACTTGAAGACGCTTCAGGGCTTCTGTTTTACGTTGCTTGGAAGTTTCGTTGTTGGCCTTGTCTCTCAACTCGTAAGAGAGGGCATCCAAATCGATGCGACTCAACAACTCAATCAGACATTCGGCACCCATTTTCGCAATAAACTTATTGGGATCAGAATCTTCCAAGTACTGGTTTTCAGCAGGAATTTTTTCGAGAATATTTAAGTACTCTTCCTCGGTAAGAAAGTCCATTTTCTGAACCGGCTCGCCTTCTTCATTGGTGGCTATACCCGGTTGGATAACCACATAGCGCTCGTAATAGATGATCATATCGAGCTTTTTGGAAGGCAATCCAAGAAGGTATCCGATTTTGTTAGGTAAAGAACGGAAATACCAAATGTGTGCTACTGGAACCACCAAGCTGATGTGGCCGACACGATCGCGGCGTACTTTCTTTTCGGTAACCTCTACCCCACAACGGTCACAAACAATTCCTTTATAGCGTATGCGTTTGTATTTGCCACAGGCACATTCAAAATCTTTAACAGGTCCAAAAATTCGCTCACAAAACAGTCCATCGCGCTCGGGTTTGTGCGTGCGGTAATTAATGGTTTCGGGCTTTAGCACCTCACCACGTGATGCGGCAAGTATGGACTCAGGAGAGGCCAATCCGATAGATATTTTGTTAAAGCTTACAGGTTGTTGATTGTCGTTAAATCTAGCCATTTTACTGAATGGATTATAATTTTATTCTTCTAGTCGTATGTCGAGTCCAAGACCCTTAAGTTCGTGCATCAATACGTTGAATGACTCAGGCAAGCCGGGCTTAGGCATGGCTTCGCCTTTAACAATCGATTCGTATGTTTTGGCACGTCCGACCACGTCATCCGACTTGACCGTAAGTATTTCTTGAAGGGTGCTGGAGGCACCGTAGGCTTCCAATGCCCAGACTTCCATCTCCCCAAATCGTTGGCCACCAAACTGTGCCTTACCACCAAGCGGCTGCTGGGTGATGAGCGAGTAAGGTCCAATAGAGCGCGAGTGCATCTTATCGTCGACCATATGGCCCAACTTAAGCATATAGATCACACCCACAGTTGCAGGTTGGTCAAAACGCTCCCCAGTGCCACCATCATACAGATAGGTGTGTCCGTACTTTGGTATACCAGCCTCTTCGATAAGACCAGCCACCTCGTCACTGGAGGCCCCGTCAAAAATAGGAGTAGAGAAGCTCTTGTCAAGCTTTTGTCCGGCCCATCCCAAAACGGTCTCGTAGATCTGACCGATATTCATTCGAGAAGGCACCCCTAATGGGTTGAGTACAATATCAACAGGGGTTCCATCTTCCAAAAAAGGCATGTCTTCTTCACGAACAATACGGGCAACTATGCCCTTGTTTCCGTGACGACCCGCCATTTTGTCTCCCACTTTTAACTTGCGTTTTTTAGCAATGTAAACCTTTGCAAGTTTTAGAATGCCTGCAGGTAATTCGTCACCAACAGAGATGGTAAACTTCTCTCTACGCAAAGCACCTTGCAAGTCGTTTTCTTTGATCTTGTAGTTGTGCATCAGGTTGTTGACCATGGCGTTGATTTTACTGTCAACTGTCCATGTGCCACTAATCAAGTGGGCATAGTCATCAACGGCGTTAAGCATTTTTAAGGTAAATTTCTTACCTTTTGGCAACACTTCTTCACCCAAATCGTTGAATACCCCTTGACATGTTTTACCGCTGAGGATGGAAAATAACTTTTCAACCAACAAAGACTTAAGCTCTTCAAACTTGGTTTCAAATTTCAAATCCAGTGCTTCCAAATCTTCTTTGTCCTGCGAACGACGACGCTTGTCTTTTACGATACGTGTAAAGAGTTTTTTGTCAATCACAACACCTTCTAGTGATGGAGGTGCTTTTAAAGATGCATCCTTAACATCACCCGCTTTGTCGCCAAAAATGGCGCGTAATAGTTTTTCTTCGGGTGTGGGATCCGATTCTCCTTTAGGGGTGATTTTACCTATCAAAATGTCTCCCGACTTGACTTCAGCTCCTACTCGAATCATACCATTTTCGTCAAGGTCTTTGGTGGCTTCTTCGCTCACATTGGGGATGTCGTTGGTTAGCTCCTCCTTCCCGAGCTTGGTATCACGAACCTCTAGGGCATATTCGTCTATATGAATAGATGTAAAGATATCTTCACGAACCACTTTTTCGGAAATCACAATCGCATCCTCAAAATTATATCCTTTCCAAGGCATGAAGGCCACTTTCATATTTCGCCCAAGTGCCAGCTCACCATTTTGGGTAGCATAGCCCTCACACAATACCTGACCTTTTTCAACTCGGTCACCCACGCGAACGATGGGCTTGAGGTTAATGGTAGTTCCCTGGTTTGTTTTTCTGAATTTTACCAAAGGATATATCTTTTCATCAGATTCAAAACTGATCAACTTATCTTCATCAGTGCTTTTGTATTTGATTTTAATCAAATCAGCATCTACATAGGTAACAACTCCGTCACCTTCTGCATTGATTAGAACACGTGAATCTCTGGCCACCTGACGCTCCAATCCGGT
>JBMYLY010000073.1:0-5938 GCA_049596815.1 Flavobacteriaceae bacterium
TTGTCACTCATCTTCTTTTTAAGATCAGCAAGTACATCTAAGTCACCAAGTGTTGAAACTTCGTTTTGTGCAGCGGCTTTCTTTTTTGCTTTTTTGAAGTTTTCTTCCTCAATGGCTTTAAAGACAGCGCTGTGTGATAGCACAACACGCTTGTAGTCTTTGCTAAATTCAATAACCTTAAATTCAGCAGACTCACCTTTGGTCAACTTGCTTCCATCTTCTTTTTCAAGATGACGGTTGGGCACAAATGCTGTGATATCTTCATTGAGCACCACAGTAGCGCCTTTGTCTACGATAGCTTCGATCTGAGCTTCCAAAACGGTACCTTCGGCAAATTCCTTGGTATATTTGTCCCAAGGATTGTCTTGAATTTGCTTGTGTCCCAAACTCAATTTGCGACCTTCAACATCCAATTCAAGAACAACTACTTCCAATTCCTGATCTACAGAAACAACCTCAGATGGGTGCTTGACCTTTTTCGTCCATGACAAGTCTGAAATATAGATCAAACCATCGATACCTTCTTCTAGCTCTACAAAAACTCCGAAGTTGGTGAAGTTGCGAATCACTCCTTTGTGTTTGGAACCAACAGGATATTTGGCTGTAATATCTGTCCAAGGGTCTTGCGTGAGTTGTTTGATACCAAGCGACATTTTGCGCTCTTCTCTATCCAAAGTCAAAATCTGTACTTTGACATCATCTCCAACCTTCACAAAATCTTGTGCCGAACGCAAATGCGTGCTCCATGACATTTCTGAAACGTGTACCAAGCCTTCGACTCCAGGTGCTACTTCGACAAAAGCACCATAGTCAGCAATGACAGCTACTTTCCCGTCAACAACATCACCTTCTTTAAGGTCTTCGCTAAGCGCTTCCCAAGGATGCTGGCTAAGTTGTTTTACACCCAATTGAATGCGAGATTTGTCATCATCAAAATCGAGAATAACGACATTCAAACTCTGATCGAGCTCTAAAATCTCGCTTGGATGGTTGATGCGATTCCATGATAGGTCAGTAATGTGTACCAATCCGTCTACACCACCCAAGTCGATAAAGACTCCGTATGAAGTGATGTTTTTGACAACACCTTCCAATACTTGTCCTTTTTCGAGCTGACCGATGATTTCTTTTTTCTGCTCTTCGATATCAGCTTCGATAAGGGCTTTGTGAGAAACGACCACGTTTTTGAACTCATGATTGATTTTAACAATCTTGAATTCCATGTTTTTATTTACATACTGGTCGTAGTCACGGATGGGTTTTACGTCTATCTGTGAGCCGGGCAAAAAGGCTTCAATACCGAATACATCGACAATCATACCCCCTTTGGTACGGCATTTAACAAAACCGGTTACCACTTCGTTATTATCATGAGCTTCGTTGACACGATCCCATGCTTTGATAACGCGCGCCTTTCTATGTGAAAGGATAAGCTGTCCGGTTTTATCTTCGCGTACGTCTACAATTACCTCCACATTGTCACCGACCTTTAGATCTGGATTGTAACGGAATTCATTAAGAGAAATGACACCTTCAGACTTGGCGTTGATATCAATAATCGCTTCACGATCTGTCATATGAACTACAGTTCCTTGAATGACATCTGTGTGTTGGGTGTCAACAAAATTTTCCTGAACGAGTTTTTCAAACTCTTCTAATTTTTTGTCTTGAACAGTCTCAATACCTTCTTCGTATTTGGCCCAATCAAAACTTGCTAAAAATTCTTCAGGAGAGGGAGTTGGGGTTTCAGAATCAGTTGATTCTTCTTTGTTTTCTTGAAGTGCGACCTCTTGGTCTTGAACTTCATCTTGTACATGCTCTTCAGCCATGTGATTTGTATTTGTATTCCGTTGTTTTGAAAACGCGGTGCAAACAACAGAAGGCATTTATCTTTTAATTCCCAAGGATTATTTTCAACTAAGCACCTTCCTTAGGGAGCGCAAAAGTAAGCTCTTTTAGGGAGTTCAACAAATGTTGGGTGTGTTATTCCTGCTGTCGTGAAGAAATATGCATTAAAGCCATCGCAAAAAGTTGATCTTGGGTGGTGTTTTCAGAACTCAATTCAATAGCTCCTAGTGGCTTGACCAATGGAGAGTCTGTCCGTGAGCTGTCTATGGCATCGCGTTTTGCTAAGTTTTGATAAACAGCTTTGGGAGATACTTGCTCACCTTTTTCACGAAGTTCACTAAATCTTCGTACTGCGCGTGTTTCGGCAGATGCCACCAAATAAAACTTAACATCTGCATCTGGAAAAACCACACTTCCGATGTCTCTGCCGTCCATGACCACGCCTCCGTACTGTCCCAACTCTCTTTGTTTGGCTACCATGAATCTTCTAAAAACAGGCTCTTTTGCCAAGGTACTGACATGCTCTGCTACATCCATTTTTCGAATGTCCTTCTCCACCACTTCTCCGTTAAGGGTGATGGTGTCTTTGGAATCAAAGTCAATGTCGATTTCAGATAATTTTTCGACGAGTTGGTTTTTATGGAAATAATTCTCCCCAATAAATTCGTTTCGAATTGCATACAAAGTCAAAGCTCTGTACATGGCTCCTGAGTCAATATAAGTGTACTCCAAGTTAGAAGCGATTCTTTTGGCCAACGTACTTTTGCCAGTAGAAGATGCGCCGTCAATGGTGATTGTTAGCCTCTTCAATAGAATGGTTTAAAAGTGAGTCCAAAAAAACTTGAGTTGCCTGCCACAGTATATCTTGTGTGACTATACTGAAACCTGAATCTTCTAATATTGAGACCAAAACCTACAGACAAACCCGAAAAATTTCTTTGGTCCAAGATACGCAATTCTGTTGCGCGCAAAAAATTATACCCAAACTGAACTGAAAAGGAACGCTCTGGAAACAATTCTGCGCCCAATACCAAATGCCTAGAAAACTCTGTAAAAAAACTCGAAGATTGGTTGTTAGGATTGCCATTGAGGTCAAGTTGAACTTGGTTGGGGTTCACAAAAGCTAAGTCCCAGCGCTCTAAATGTTGTACACCCAAATACCAGCGTAGAGGCAAATAAGCCAGTTCATTAGAAACTCCAAAATTCACAGAAAAGGGTAGTTGTTCACGAATAACGTCATAAGTCGTTATTTGAGTTCCCATATTCTTGGCCACCAATGCAAAGCGAAACTTATTGTTAATGGATTGATAATAGAATCCTAAATCTGATGAAAATCCCCAAGAGTGATATTTCTCTAAACTAGAACTTATGAGACTCATACGTAAACCTGCATACAAATTAGGCGCTAAAAAATAATGGGCATAGGAAACTCCCAAAGCGACTTCGCTTCCTGAAAAAGTGCCCGTTTGGGCACCCAATTCGTCTCGAGCATCAAAAGAACCATAATGAATGTAGCGCACATCTAACAACAGCGCTTTTTGGCGGTCAATACCTATGGCATAGGCTGCCGTTCCGCGGTTGATACCCGCGAAATAAGGTTCGATGTTAAGTGTAAATTGACCTGCAGACTGAGCCGAAACCAATGCCGGATTGGCCATGGCAGCCTCTATATGTGTATCAGACAATGTGTTGGTAGTTCCGCCAAGAGCAGCGTGTCTCGGACTGGGAAGTAGTTGCAAGAATTGGTATGTA
This sequence comes from Flavobacteriaceae bacterium, assembly GCA_049596815.1. GTDB lineage: Bacteria > Bacteroidota > Bacteroidia > Flavobacteriales > Flavobacteriaceae > UBA724. The sequence goes on from JBMYLY010000073.1 coordinate 3,601, forward strand.
TAGTCGCCTCCTATTTGTGCATTCGCGTGAAACACAAACCAAATAGAACAAAAAATACACAAATTACGCATGGAGATTAATACGAATCAATAACGCAAATATGACCTAATTATTTGGTAGAGGCCAAGGATTTGATCGCAGAGCGATTGGTAATGGCCAATTGCAACACATCCAACATATGAGTGACATAGTGAAACTGAAGTCCTCTCAGGTACTTTGGATCGATTTCGGCAACATCCTTTTCATTTTCACTACTCAAAATGATTTCCTTGATGTTGGCGCGCTTGGCAGCCAAAATTTTCTCTTTGATGCCTCCTACAGGAAGTACCTTGCCACGAAGGGTAATTTCTCCCGACATGGCCAATCTGTTTTTTACACGTTTTTGGGTTATGGCCGACACCAAAGAGGTTAGCATTGTAATCCCCGCGCTCGGTCCGTCTTTAGGAGTCGCTCCTTCAGGAACATGGATATGGAAATTACTCTTTTTAAGCTGCTCAGGATCTACACTCAACTGATCTGCATACGATTTGATAAATTCCATAGCTATGGTCGCCGATTCCTTCATCACCTTACCAATATTACCCGTGATGCTCAACGCCCCTGAACCGGGCGTAAGCAATGACTCTATAAATAAAATATCGCCTCCCATACGGGTCCATGCCAATCCGGTAACCACCCCCGCTACTTTGTTGTTTTCATATTGGTCACGCAAGAGTTTAGGCGCTCCCAAAATGGCTTCTAAATCTTCCTTGTCTACCTCTGAATGAACCGCTTCCTCCATCGCAATACACTTGGCAGTATGTCGCACGAGCTTAGCAATTTGCTTGTCAAGACCACGAACACCGGACTCTCTTGTATAACCCGAGATAAGCTGAGCCAAAGCAGAACGACTTACTTTCAAATCTTCTTTGGTAATCCCATGTTCCTTGATCTGTTTGGGCAAAAGGAACTTTGCGCCAATATTGACCTTTTCTTCAAGCGTATATCCACTGACATTAATGACTTCCATACGATCTAACAAGGCAGGCTGTATGGTCGACAGGGTATTGGATGTTGCAATAAACAACACTTTGGAGAGGTCGTATTCCATCTCCAAAAAATTGTCGTGAAAAGCCGTGTTTTGCTCCGGATCTAGCACTTCCAACAAAGCGGATGAAGGATCACCCTGATAGCTTTCAGACAGTTTATCAATTTCATCCAAAATAAACACAGGGTTAGAAGTGCCGGCTTTTTTCAGGTTTTGAATGATGCGTCCGGGCATGGCACCGATATAGGTTTTGCGGTGCCCGCGAATTTCAGCTTCATCGCGCATACCACCCAGAGAAATTCGAACATATTCTCTGCCCAAGGCTTCAGCTATAGATTTCCCCAAAGAGGTTTTTCCTACGCCTGGAGGGCCAGTCAAACACAAAATAGGTGATTTCATGTCTTTGCGCAATTTCAATACAGCCAGATGCTCTATGATGCGTTTTTTAATCTTGTCAAGTCCGTAATGGTCACGATCTAGGATGCGCTGAGCGCGTTTAAGGTCAAATTTATCTTCGGAGTAGCTATCCCAAGGCAAATCCAAATACAATTCTAAATAATTGCGCTGTACACCATACTCGGCCACTTGAGGATTCATTCGTTCCAGTTTGGCCAACTCTTTGTCAAAATGTTCCTGAATTTTCTTTGACCATTTTTTTTCTTGCGCTCGGATACGCATTTCTGCTACCTCTTGGTCGTAAGAAACCCCACCCAATTCTTCCTGAATGGTTTTGATTTGCTGGTGTAGGAAATACTCGCGTTGTTGCTGGTCTAAGTCGTTTCGCACACGGGACTGAATGTCATTCTTCAGCGAAAGCTTTTGAAACTCCATGTCCATGTGTTTCAAACACAATAGGGCGCGTTCATGAAGCTGATTGGTCTGCAAGATTTTTTGTTTGTCAGCAACGTCCATGTCCATATTGGACGAAACAAAATTGACCAAAAAACCATCGCTCTGTATGTTTTTTATAGCAAAAGAAGCTTCTGAAGGAATATTAGGGCTTTGGGATATAATCTGTAGCGATAGATCCTTGATAGAGTCTATAGTAGCTGCAAATTCTTTGTCATCCTCTTCAGGACGCTCCTCTTTAAGCTCCGATACGGTAGCCTTCAGATAGGGTTCTTCTGAGATGTAAGAGTCGATTTGAAATCTTTTTTTGCCCTGAAGAATGACCGTCGTATTGCCATCCGGCATCTGAAGCACTCTTAGAATACGTGCCAAGGTACCTACTCGAAACAAATCTTTTTTTCCTGGAGATTGTACTTCTCTGTCTTGTTGAGCAACCACCCCTATGAGTTTGTTGGTCGCATT
>JBMYLY010000074.1:0-5930 GCA_049596815.1 Flavobacteriaceae bacterium
CCCGTTTTTGTTTTGCTATTACAAAGCTTATGGTATGTCTAAAACTCATATTTTGATGGATTGGGCTTGCGAGCTTAAAGCAGAGCAAAACAGTGTAGTCAAAAAATTCAAAACTTTGGGTTTGCAGATACAGTCTGCTTTGGACAGTCAGGCGGTTTTACAGTTAAAAAAGCATTACTGCCAACCCAAAAAATGTTTGCAATGTGCGTTGGGTCATGAGTTATTTCAATCTTAATATATTTGTGGTATGAGGATAGCGCACCAAGTTCGCCACCGTTTGGAACGACACGGGTACCGTGTGTGTTCACGATTGGCAGAACGCTTGGGCATGCGCGCCAAGCCGGTGCGGTTGTTTTTTATTTATACCAGCTTTTTTTCTTTGGGCATCGGTTTTGTATTGTATTTGATATTGGCTTTTTGGCTGCGCCTCAAAGATTTGATTTTTGCCAAACGCACCTCTGTTTTTGATTTATAAACAAACCCCTTCAATATGAAACGTTTTATACTGAGTACATTATTCATGCTGTTGAGTGCCACCACTTTTGCCCAAGACAAAGGACTGGACGACCGCATCAACGAGGCCTTTACACCCATAGCCGATTGGTGGGGTGGGGTGGTTCTGCACAACTTCCCAGGAACTTCGGTGCCTACCATCATTTTCTTGCTGGTAGGAGGTGCGCTGTTTTTTACCCTGTATTTTGGGTTTATAAACATCCGTCGTTTTCCCTTGGCCATAGGCGTAGTACGGGGCAAATACGATGATGTCGATCATCATGAAGTGGTGAAAAAACCTGCCGTAAGTGTGGTAGATGGTGACTTGCCGGACACCATTAAAGACGAAAGCAAAGACGGAGAGGTAAGTCATTTTCAGGCCTTGGCTACGGCGGTTTCCGGAACCGTGGGCAATGGTAACATTGCAGGTGTTGCGCTGGCCATTGCCGTGGGTGGTCCTGGTGCTACTTTTTGGATGATATTGTGTGGATTGATCGGTATGTCTACCAAGTTTGTGGAATGTACACTCGGTGTAAAATACAGAGATGTGGGTGAAGACGGTACGGTCTATGGTGGCCCGATGTATTACCTAACAAAAGGACTTAAAGAGAGAGGATTTGCCCGCATAGGTAAGTTTTTGGCGGTGGTGTTTGCGGTGTTATGCATTGGTGCATCGTTTGGAGGCGGCAATGCAGCCCAGTCCAACCAAGCAGCCATGCAATTGGTAGATTCCTTTGGAATGACAGGCGGCAATGCACGCACGATTATAGGGTTCATTATGATGGTGTTTGTGGGTATCATAATCATAGGTGGTATAAAGCGAATTGCTTCAGTGACCGAAAAAGTGGTTCCATTCATGGCTTTGATGTATGTGGGTGCGTGCTTGTATATCATTTTGACAAACATCTCTTTTGTGGACAATGCGTTTGCAATGATTTTCACCCAAGCTTTTAACCCTCAAGCAGGACTCGGTGGTTTGTTAGGGGTGTTAATCACCGGTTTCAGACGCGCCGCATTTTCCAATGAAGCAGGTGCTGGTTCGGCATCGATTGCGCATTCAGCGGTAAAGACCAAATATGCGGCTTCTGAAGGTTTGGTAGCCTTGTTGGAACCATTCATTGACACGGTAGTGATTTGTACCATGACGGCTTTGGTGATTATCATCTTTAATGGAGACCAAAGTGTCTTTACCTATGGCGGAGAAAATGGTGTGGTCATGATTGACGGTGTGGGCGTGGAAGGTGCCGGTATTACGGCGGCGGCTTTTGCCAATTACATCTCTTTCTCAGGTCCGTTTTTGACCATAGCCGTGGTCTTGTTTGCCATTTCGACGATGATTTCTTGGTCGTACTATGGTTTGCAGTCATGGATGTTTGTATTTGGTAAAAACAAGTGGTCAGACTTGACATACAAGCTGTTGTTTTTGGCGTTTATTGTGATTGGTGCTGCTGGGGATATGTCGGCCGTATGGACTTTTTCGGATGCGATGATTTTGGCCTTGGTATTCCCCAATATGATTGGCCTGTTCTTCTTGTTCCCCAAAGTGAAACAAGAGCTTAATAGATATCTGAAAGCCATCCGAACGGCATAAAGTAATCCAACAAAATGCGCCCCTTTTCACGTTGGACACGTCCGCAGCGACGCGGGCTGTTGATTGTATTTGCACTGTCTTTTTTTGGACATATTTCTGTATTCAAATTCTCTAAAAAATCTGTCCAACAACATATGCGCACCCCTTTGCCTGATGCGGTTGTTGCACAACGAGATTCTTTGCTGGCACTAAAACCGCCTACAGACACGCTGTATCCATTCAACCCAAACTACATGTCTGCCTATCATGCCTATCGTTTGGGATTGCCCAAATGGATTCCCGATTCGATCCAAAAACGGGTTGGCCGCCGCCAATATTTTTCTAGCCAAAATGAAGTGCGTCGTTTTTTAGAACCCTCCGACAGTAGTTGGTTGACGATAGCACCTTACATCAAACTACCCGAGTTTGCGTCAGTAAAAAGAAAAACCCCTAAATTTAAACTACAACTCAACTCCGCCAGTTTTGAACAGCTGCAGCAAGTGTATGGAATCGGCCCGGTATTGGCCGAGCGTATTTTAGACAAGCGCACAGCACTAGGAGGTTTTTTAAACCAAAGCCAATTGGAAGATGTGTGGGGTTTGCAACAAGAAACTATGGTTCGGCTTTGGCGTGTGTTTTCGCTAGACTCTGTCCCGGTTGTCAATCCGATAAACATCAACACCGCTACCATAGACGAATTGGCTGGGAACTACTACATCAGTTATGGCTTGGCTGCGCGTATGGTGGCCTACCGCAGCCGACATGGGCAGATTGATGACCTCTATCATATGGCGCAAAGTTTAGAAATAGATTCAGTTCGCATTGCGAGAATTGCCTTATATTTGAATACAAAAAAATTGCTTTAATGAATATTGAATTAACCTCAGATACCATGGATACCCATACCCATGAAACACGTCAGATGGTGGCAGATGCCGCCCGCGATTTTGCGCTTCAGCAACTGAAGCCGCATGTCATGAAGTGGGATGAGGCACAGCACTTTCCTGTCGATGCAATGAAGCAAGCTGGAGCGTTGGGTTTTTTGGGGATGTTGGTGCCTGAAACCTATGGTGGCTCCGGATTGGGCTATCACGAATATGTGGCCATGATTCAAGAAATTTCCAAGGTTGATCCTTCCATCGGGCTTTCTGTAGCGGCTCACAATTCGCTTTGCACCAATCACATTTTAAAATTTGGAACAGAATCTCAAAAACTTCGTTGGTTACCCAAACTGGCCACAGGTGAGTGGATAGGCGCTTGGGGTTTAACCGAGCACAACACAGGTTCGGACGCCGGCGGCATGAATGCTACTGCCAAAAAAGATGGAGACGAATGGGTGCTAAACGGTTCCAAAAATTTTATCACGCATGGCATCTCCGCGGACATTGCGGTTGTGATTTTTCGTACAGGCGAGAAAGGGGACAGTCATGGGATGAGTGCTTTTGCCATTGAACGGGGCACACTCGGATTTAGCTCTGGCAAAAAAGAAGACAAAATGGGCATGCGTGCCTCGGAGACCGCTGAATTGGTTTTTGACAATTGCCGTGTTTCTGCGGATAATCTTATTGGCGAAGTAGGCGAAGGATTTATCCAGTCCATGAAAATATTAGACGGTGGGCGTATTTCAATTGCCGCACTTTCTATCGGGATTGCCAAGGGGGCTTATGAGGCAGCTTTGCAATACTCCAAAGAACGTGTGCAGTTTGGCAAACCCATCAGCAGTTTTCAAGGGGTTTCCTTCAAATTGGCCGATATGGCCACAGACATTGAAGCTGCCGAGTTGCTTACCCAGAACGCCAGTCAGATGATTAATGAAGGCAAAAAAATGACCAAACAAAGTGCCATGTGTAAATTGTTTGCTTCTGAAATGTGTGTCAAAGTTGCCAATGAGGCGCTCCAGATTTTTGGAGGCTATGGGTATTCCAAAGAATTTCCGGTAGAAAAATTCTACAGAGACGCCAAGTTATGTACCATCGGCGAGGGTACCTCCGAGATTCAAAAAGTGGTTATTTCAAAACAAATATTAAAGTAATTTATTGTCGGCTTACAAATTGTAAGTATATTTGACCCCATTTTAAAAGAGAGGAGGTTAAGGCTTATGCTAATAATACCCATTAAAGACGGAGAAAACATCGATAGAGCGCTCAAGCGTTTTAAGCGTAAATTCGACAAAACAGGTACGATGCGTCAGCTTCGTGAGCGTCAAACCTTTACAAAGCCTTCCGTAGCTCGCAGAGCAACGATTCAAAAAGCACAGTATATTCAGCATCTTCGCGATCAAGAAGAAAATTAATACTGAATAAACTGCACAATATCTTGCATCGAACATGAGTTTTTCTTAACTTGTGTTCGATGTCTTTTTTTGTGCTATGCCCTTAACACCCTTTTTAGATTATTTGGCTTTGGAGAAAAATTTTTCTCCCCACACTCTTAAGGCCTATCAAAAAGACCTCGAGGCGTTTCTTTCTTTTTGCATGCAGGAATACAAAATCAAAGACCTCACGGAGGTAAACTACCCCATGATTCGCCGTTGGATAGTAATCTTATCTGATAAAGGGTTGGAAACCCAAACAATCAATAGAAAGTGTTCCAGTCTGAAAACCTATTTTAAGTTTTTGCAAAAAATTGAGGTACTTTCCCAATCGCCAATGCAAGGCCATAAACAGCTCAAATCGACGCCCAAACTGGTGGTACCCCTAACCGAAAAGGAGCTTGAGAAACTGGTGGCTCATTACGACGACAGTCACTACGAAGGCGCGAGAGACGCTTTGATCGTTGAGCTATTGTACAGCACCGGTATGCGGCGTGCAGAGTTAATATCTTTATCTGTTAATGATATTGACCTAAGCAATGGGCAAATCAGTGTTTTGGGCAAACGAAATAAAGTGCGTCTTATTCCTTTATTACCAAATATTATCAGACGTATGCAGGCATACATCGAATTAAGAAACCAACAGGATTGTGCCTCACAAAGCCAATATTTGTTAATCAACACCAAAGGTCAGGCGATTAGTCCTTCCAAAATATATGCATGTGTCACTCGATTTTTGAGTATGGTTTCGACCAAACAAAAAATCAGCCCACATGTGTTGCGTCACTCCTTTGCCACACATTTACTCAACAGGGGTGCGGACATCAACACCATCAAGGAGTTGTTAGGCCATAGTAGTTTGTCTTCCACACAACTATATGCCAAAGTGCAATTGCCCAAAATCAAAACAGAATATAAATCCGCCCATCCGCGTGGCTAGCCACCGAAGGGCACAAATCATTAGCGTATGAAGATAAACATTCAAACCGTTCATTTTTCTATGAAATCCACTCTAAGGGCCTACATTGAGAGGCGCGTGAATAAGTTTTCGACTTTTTATAATCGCATCATCGGGATAGACCTGTACTTGGTTTTGGATAACCCCTCTGACCATCAAAACAAGCGCGTGGAGATACGCGTACAAATCCCCGGCGATGACATTATTGTGACCAAGCAAAGTGACACATTTGAAAAGGCTGTGGATATGGTAGCATCGGCCACAGAACGCCTGTTGGTACGTCGCAAAGAAAAAACCAGAATGGTTTGATTTTTTATGCAAAAAATGCTTTGAATCAAAAAAAATAAATTGATACATTTGCAGTCCGCTTCAAAGAGCGGACTTTTTTTTGCCGATGTAGCTCAGTTGGCTAGAGCAGCTGATTTGTAATCAGCAGGTCGTGGGTTCGAGCCCCTCCATCGGCTCTATATGTTTGAAATGGCTTTAGGCATGAAAAACATTTAATATCGAAAATCGGTTTTCGATTACAGATCTTTGAAAAAATCGGGGAGATACTCAAGCGGCCAACGAGGACAGACTGTAAATCTGTTGGTTTTTAC
>JBMYLY010000075.1:0-5457 GCA_049596815.1 Flavobacteriaceae bacterium
TACTTTAGACCCCCCACCACCAAAATCCTATGCTTTTTGTAGTGATACAGCTTACTTCCCTGAATTGGCAGATGCTGTTAAAGGTGTGGATGTGATGTATCATGAATCTACCTTTTTGGATGACCGAGAAGAGCTGGCGCAAAAAACTTTCCACAGCACCGCTAAACAAGCCGCTATGGTTGCTGCACAAGCCAGAGTTGGACAATTACTGTTGGGGCATTTTTCATCGCGCTACAATTCCTTAGAGCCCTTTTTGGATGAAGCCAAGAGTGTTTTTGAAAATGTACAATTGGCTTCGGATGGTATGGTGTATGATTTCGAATGATTTTGTACCTTCACGAGTGTTATGGACAACACCAAAAACCTTTCTTCACTTCGTAAAAACTACCAGTCATCCCAACTGTTGGAAGCAGATTTGCCCTCAGACCCGCTTATACTTTTCGACCAATGGTTTCAAGAAGTTTCCGACCAGGGTGGCGTAGCTGAGGTCAATGCCATGACACTGAGCACTTCTAACGCTCACGGAGCCCCTCACTCTCGTGTGGTTTTGCTAAAGCATATAAATAACGGGGGATTTGTTTTTTTTACCAATTACAACAGTGCCAAAGGCCGTGCCATTGCCCAAAACCCTCAAGTATGTTTGTCTTTTTTTTGGCCCAATCTGGAACGGCAAGTGATTATTAGCGGTAAGGCAGCAGCTATTGAAGAAAAAGATTCTGATGCGTATTTTAAAGAACGTCCTCGTGGGAGTCAGATCGGAGCGCATGTGTCAGAACAGAGCAGCCCTATCGAAAGTCGTGATGTGTTGGACAACACATTGGCCGAATTAGAAAATACTTACAAAGAAAAGCCCATACCAAGACCCTCGCATTGGGGTGGATATAGAGTCAATCCCAGTTCCATAGAATTTTGGCAGGGACGCCCCAATAGGCTGCATGATCGTATTGTGTTTTCCTTAAATCCAAACAAAGAGTGGGTCTTTAAACGCTTGTCCCCATGAAAACATGGGTTATGGTTCGCCATGCCAAATCCTCATGGGCATTTGACCTTCCCGACCGAGAACGCACTCTGGCCGAACGTGGTGTTCGGGATGCAAACCTTGTGGGAGAACAGCTGAAGCGCAAAAACTTTCGGTTTGATAAAATTTTCAGCAGTCCTGCGAAAAGGGCTTTTGATACTGCATTGATAATGACCAGCTCACTGGATATAGATACCTCATCCATTGAGACAGTTGAAAATCTCTATGATTTTTCAGGGGAGCAGGTTTTAGGTTTTGTGAGAGGTCTTTCTGACAGCCTTTCTACCGTGATGACTTTTGGACATAACAACGCTTGTTGGTATTTGGCAAAGACTTTAGGTGGTTTTGTGGGAGATAACATTCCCACAGCAGCAGTGGTGATTTTTCGATTTGATGTATCTTTATGGAGTCAAATTTCGAACTGTGATTGCAGTACGATAATTCCTAAAGACTTCCGATAGATGTCAAAAAATCAGTTCGTAAATAGAGAAATAAGTTGGTTGGATTTCAACGCACGTGTGCTGCAAGAAGCCCAAGACCCCAATGTTCCTTTAATTGAGCGCCTGCGGTTTATTGGTATTTTTTCGAACAACCTTGATGAGTTTTTTAAGGTACGCTATGCAACCGTAAAACGGATTGCCCGCGCCGAGGAACGCCATGGGAAGATTTTTGGTGAGCGTTCTGCGGAGGATTTGCTTCAAGAAATTACCCAAAAAACCATTACACTTCAGCAAAATAGTCTTGAGACTTTGAACAGCCTGATGGATGAAATGGCAAAGGAAAATATCTTTTTCGTAAACGAAACCCAGCTCACTTCCAAACAAAAGGAGTTTGTCAATACATATTTTAACGAGCAAGTGGGGCCGGCTTTGATTACTTTGGTCTTAAACGACCTACAATCCATTGCCCAACTCAATGACCAGAACGCTTTTTTAGCGGTACGTTTTGAGTTGGATACAGAAAAACATCCCTTTAATGATCCCGTACAGTATGCCCTCATAGAAATTCCTTCCTCTGTACAGCGCTTTGTGGTGTTGCCCTCTGAAGATGAATCTACCTATGTGATGATGTTGGACGATTTGATTCGGAATCAATTGGCTTCCATATTTGGCGTTTTTGATTATACCAAAATCGAGGCACATATGATCAAATTTAGTCGTGATGCCGAACTCGACTTAGACGACGATTTAAACAAGAGTTATGTAGAAAAAGTTGCTGAGAGTGTTAAAGAGCGCTCAGAAGGTGAACCTGTTCGTTTTGTTTATGACAAGGAGATTGCCGAAGATACTTTGTCTTTGCTACTGTCTCGAATGGAAATTGATGCCCATGACAGTATCATTCCCGGTGGGAGATACCACAATAGGCGTGATTACATGAAATTTCCAAGCCTTGGAAGGAAAGATTTACTCTATAACAGTTTGCCTCCTTTACTGGCACCCGATTTTGATTTGAATAAAAGTATTTTGGCCCAAGTTGCAGTCAAAGACAGATTGATACACACCCCTTACCATACGTTTACTTATGTAGTCAAGTTTTTGCGGGAAGCGGCGATTGATCCCAAAGTAAAGAGCGTTTATATAACGATTTACAGACTTTCTAAAATTTCTAATGTGGCCAGTTCACTTATTCAGGCGGCTCGTAATGGCAAACGTGTGACAGTACAAATTGAGCTTCAAGCCCGTTTTGACGAGGCTGCCAACATACAGTATGCTGAGGTCATGAAAAAAGAAGGCATCCGTTTGATATTTGGCGTACCAGGACTGAAAGTTCATGCCAAAACCTGTATGATTCAACGGAAAGAAGGCAATAAACTCAAGCGTTACGGATTTGTCAGTACAGGAAATTTTAATGAGTCTACTGCCAAGCTTTATACCGACTATACATTGTTTACTGCCCACCAGCCCATTTTGAAAGAAATAGGTAAAGTGTTTGACTTTCTTGAGGCCAGTTTTCAAATAAAGAAATACAAGCACTTGGTAACTTCTCCCCATCACAGTGCCTCCTTTTTTCAGTCATTGATTGCGCAAGAAATACAAAATGCCCAATCTGGTCGCCCCGCATCCATAAAAATCAAATTTAACAGTATTACCAACTACCCTATGATAGAATCCCTTTACGAGGCAAGTCGTGCCGGGGTAAAGGTTCAAATGATCATTCGTGGGGTGTGTTGTTTGGTGCCGGGTGTTGAGGGACAGAGTGAAAATATTGAAGTTATCAGTGTGATTGATCGTTATTTGGAGCATACACGCTTGATTATTTTCGAAAATAACGGCTCGCCAAAGGTTTACATCTCCTCAGCCGATTGGATGACACGCAATCTTCACAACCGAGTGGAAGTGTCTTGCCCAATCTATGAGGAGGATATCAAACAAGAACTGATAGAGACATTTGATATTTGTTGGAAAGACAATGTCAAAGCGCGATTGGTAAACACCTCGACAAATAATGAATACAGGGTAAATACTGAATCTAAAACACGTACCCAGCATGCCTTGTATGATTTCTACAAACAAAAATTTGCCGAGTGAATATCAAAAAATATGCTGCTATAGACATCGGATCCAATGCGGTCCGATTATTGATTTGCAACATCATTGAGCAAAAAGGCAAACCCACCGTTTTTTCTAAAAATGCCATTATTCGTGTACCTATCCGATTGGGAGCCGATTCTTTTGTCTTGGGAGAAATTGGTGAAGAAAATCAGCAACGGATGATAGACGCGATGCATGCTTACAAATTGCTAATGAAAGTTCATGGAGTAGAGCGCTATTTGGCATACGCGACTTCTGCACTTCGAGAAGCTAACAACGGCCATCAGTTTATAAAGAGAGTAAGGGAAACAACCGGTGTGCATATCGAAATCATTGACGGTCAGCGCGAGGCAGAGATCATTGCTTCTACAGATTTGTATGCAGTGCTGAAGCCCAATAAAAACTACTTGTTTGTGGATGTAGGTGGAGGTAGCACCGAGCTAACAGTCTACAGCCAAGGGGAAATTATTGCTTCAAAATCTTTTAAAGTAGGTACGGTGCGCCTGATGAAAAAAATGGTCAACAAAAAGGTGTGGGAGAACTACAAATCATGGATAGAAACTCACACTTCTGATTTGGACAATCTTTCAGTATTGGGTTCCGGGGGTACCATTAACACCTTATTCAAATTGTCTGGACATAAGTTAGGCAAGCCACTGAGTTTGGAGTATGTAGAAAAACAATACAAAACCCTAAAATCCATGACCCCCAAAAAAATGATGATACAGCTCGAGCTCAATCCTGATAGGGCAGATGTTATTGTGCAAGCAACACGTATTTACCTACTCGCAATGAAACATGCCAAAGCCTCTAAAATACACGTGCCTAAAGTTGGGTTAGCTGATGGGATGGTGAAACTTATGTACAAAGAGCAAGGCTAACCGTGCATGGTTTCTTTAACGCCCAACTGTTTCATAAGCTGGGCCTCGTATACTAGCAAATTTTTCCATTTTTTGTCCACCGTTTCTCGATGGCCGTATTGGCGGGCAAAGCCTAGAAACAAGGTATAGTGGTTGGCTTCACTTACCATTAATTTTCGGTAAAAACTCGCAAGTTCTTCATCGGGCAATTGTTCTGACAACAATCGGAAACGCTCACAGCTTCGTGCTTCAATCAGTGCGGCATATAGAAGTTTATGAATCAAATGATCCTCCCGACTGCCGCCTTTTGGGAAAAATTGCATCAACTGATTGACATATTCGTCTTTACGCTCTCTGCCCAACACCCATCCCCGTTTAATGATTTTGTCGTGTACCATCTTAAAATGGCTGATTTCTTCTTTCACCAAATCGGTCATGGCTTGCACCAAATCACTTTTTTCAGGAAAACCAATGATTAAAGAAATGGCAGTACTCGCCGCTTTTTGCTCACAATAAGCATGGTCAGTAAGTATCTCTTCAATGTTTTTTTCTACGATGTTGACCCATCGAGGGTCTGTGGGTAGTATAAGGCCTAACATTATAAATCCAAATCAAATTCTTTTCTAAATTCATCTACCAATGGGTTGAGAGCCACCAGCTGATCGTATTTGTCTTTTTGGGTATACACATATTTTTTCTCTTCTAGCTTATCTACATGGATCTGGAGCTGAAGACTGTCATTATTAAGTTCATCAGCCAAAAACAACATAATGTCTCTCTTTTCGCGAACGAGTTCTTTTTTATTGGTGGTATTGGGAAAAGTAAGGTGAATCTCATTTCCATTTTTAAGTCTTGGTGTATCTAATTTTAATAATGCTACAAGGTTGTGTGTCCCTTTCTTTTCCTGTATTTCTATGCTTTTTTTCCAAGCTTGTTCTAGCTGTGTTTGTGAAAACTTTTCCTGACGAAGTTGCTGGACGTCAGTTTTTTGTTTTTGATTCTCAAAATCTTTTTTGAGTTTGACACTAGATAGAGACAAGCCTGAAAC
>JBMYLY010000076.1:0-4834 GCA_049596815.1 Flavobacteriaceae bacterium
TCCGTGTCTCAGTACCAGTGTGGGGGATCTCCCTCTCAGGACCCCTATCTATCGTAGCCTAGGTGAGCCGTTACCTCACCTACTAGCTAATAGAACGCATGCCCATCTCTTACCGCCGAAACTTTAATCTTAACCCCATGAAGGAAAAAGATATTATGGAGGATTAATCCAAATTTCTCTGGGCTATACTCCAGTAAGAGGTAGGTTGCATACGCGTTACGCACCCGTGCGCCGGTCGTCAGCGGATTGCAAGCAATCCCTGTTACCCCTCGACTTGCATGTGTTAAGCCTGCCGCTAGCGTTCATCCTGAGCCAGGATCAAACTCTTCATTGTCAAATTTTAAAAAAGGTTGACATCGAAATTGATTTAAGAGCTGTACTCATGATGGTTTTACTTCATTCTGTAGAGTTGCAAAAAGCAACTCTTACGCGCTGTCATTCTCAATAATTCAATGAACTTGTAAATTCGTTTACTTTGGTGTTTTTTCCAAAAGCGGTTGCAAATTTACGCTTCTTTTCTAATCCCACAAGCATTTAAAAACTTTTTTTTTAAATGTTGTTAACTACGGTCCAAAGAGCGTTTTGCGGCTGCAAATATAGACCCCTTTTTCAATGGAGCAACCCCATGCATCAAGTTTTTTTCAAAATATATCCCCGTAAAGGAGATTTTGTTCTGTAAGTGCTTGTTGGATAAGCCTTTAAATATAAGAAAAAAAAATAAATTTTTTACTTTGTAGCATCACTGAGCCCTGATCGGTACAGGATATCATTGATCCATCGGTCCTCCTCTACTTCGTCAGGCTTGAATTCAGTCTTTAAATCGATATCAAACATTTTGGCAGTGGTCTGATATATGAATGCGCGCCATCCGCTGCGAAGTTCTTTAACCAGTGCATGGGTTGTTACGCCTGTTTCTCTATGAATGAGTTTAACTAAGATTCTACCCTCTGATCGTGTGAGTTTTTTAAGTTCATCTGTAAATTCCCCTTGCAAATATTTTTCTACTTGCTTGGTGTAACGCTTTTTTTTGCGTTTTCCTTTTATAGCTCCCAAACGATCACGTAAGGTGGTTAGACGTTCGGAAGCCAGTTGTGCATACGGGTACACCTTAAGTGTACGGCGCCTCAGCAAAGCATATCGTTTAAGCGCTTCATAATCGGTAAATCGTATGGGCTGGTACACGACAACCTCTTTTAAATCCATAAATTCCTTAGGAATGGAATCACCCGGGAATATCAGCATCGGCTCCTCTGTGTCTTGCGCCATCACAAAAGCGCTTATCAATATCAATATATGTAAGGTTGTTTTTTTCACATTTCAAAAATACACAATGCAACGTTACTTGAAGTGAATGTTGTATTTTCGCATGAAATATTTTTTACATGAAAAAGACCGACGTACTCAACAAAAAATCAATGGCGTTTTTGGAAGCCTACCTAAACAATCCCTCACCCACTGGCTATGAGTGGGAAGGTCAAAAGATATGGATGGATTATCTCAAGCCATATGTGGACACCTTTATTACTGATACTTATGGGACTGCGGTAGGGGTTATCAATCCCGAAGCAGAATTTAAAGTGGTTATTGAAGCGCATTCAGACGAGATTTCATGGTACGTCAATTACATAACCGACAATGGTCTCATTCATGTCATAAGAAATGGAGGCTCCGACCATATGATTGCGCCTTCCAAATGGGTGAATATCCACACCAAAAACGGAATCGTAAAAGGTGTTTTCGGTTGGCCTGCGATTCATACACGCATGGCCGGTAAGGAAGACACACCCAAAATAGAAAATATCACCATAGATGTGGGTGCCAAAGACAAAGAGGAGGTTGAAAAAATGGGTATACATGTAGGTTGTGTGATCACCTACCCAGACAGCTTCCACGTACTCAATGAGAATAAGTTTGTATGTCGTGCGCTAGACAACCGTGTGGGTGGGTTTATGATTGCTGAAGTAGCGCGTTTGCTTCACGAAAACAAAATAGAGTTGCCATTTGGTCTATATGTAACCAACTCGGTTCAAGAAGAAATTGGATTGCGGGGTGCAGAGATGATCACACAGCGCATCAAGCCCAATGTGGCCATCGTAACAGATGTTTGTCATGACACCACCACCCCAATGATCGACAAGAAAAAACAGGGTGACAATGCGTTGGGCAAAGGTCCCGTGGTGTCCTATGCGCCTGCCATCCAACAAAAATTGCGTGATCGAATTATTGAAACTGCCGAAACCAAAGAAATTCCATTTCAGCGACATGCCTCCTCACGCTACACAGGCACAGACACCGATGCTTTTGCTTACAGCAATGGCGGGGTGGCTTCAGCACTGATCTCTCTTCCATTGCGCTATATGCACACCACAGTGGAAATGGTGCAAAAAGAGGACGTAGAAAACGTGATTCGTTTGATTTACGAAACCCTACAAACGATTAAAAACGGAGAGACGTTTAGTTATTTTGACTCCTAATCTCCTCCACCACTTCGGGGTTGAGTAAGGTTGATATATCCCCAAGGTTTTTGTCATCACCGGCGGCCAACTTGCGTAAGATGCGTCGCATGATTTTTCCGCTACGTGTTTTGGGTAGGCCACTGACCACCAACACCCTATCGGGTTTGGCAATGGGACCAATGGTTTTGGCAACCACCTCCCGTACCTGGGAAATAATTTCGTTGTTTTTCTTGGCATGATCATGAATAATCACATAGGCACACAAGGCATTTCCTTTGATGTCGTGAGGGAATCCTACTACGGCACTCTCTACAACATCGGGATGTTCGTTGATGGCATTTTCTATTGGGGCCGTTCCGAGGTTATGCCCTGAAACAATGACCACATCGTCTACCCTACCTGTAATGCGATAGTTTCCATTAGCGTCGCGTAATGCACCATCGCCAGGGAAATAATAACCTGGATAGGCACTGAAATAAACTTGTTTGTAGCGCTCATGATCCCTATAGATGGTACGCGCTATGGAAGGCCAAGGATATTTAATGGCTAAAATTCCTTCATTCTCGCCGGCCAACTCGCGACCTTCATTGTCTAACAAAACTGCTTGTACACCCGGCATAGGAAGCGTGGCATAGGTCGGTTTCTGCGGGGTTACCCCACCTAAAGAACTGATGAGAATACCTCCTGTTTCTGTTTGCCACCAAGTATCTACAATGGGACATTTGTTTTTACCGACATGGTCATCATACCAATGCCAAGCTTCTGCGTTGATGGGCTCACCTACAGAGCCGAGTACTTTGAGCGACGACAAGTTGTATTTATTAACTAAGTCAACTGGGTGTTTTTCTAAGGCACGGATGGCGGTTGGCGCTGTGTAAAACTGATTGACTTGGTGTTTCTCACAAACCTGCCAAAAACGACCAAAGTCGGGATAAGAAGGTACCCCTTCAAACATCAGGGTCGTAGCACCCACAGCCAAGGGACCATAGACTATATATGAGTGTCCGGTAATCCAACCAATATCGGCCGTACACCAGTAAGTGTCACCGGGACGATACTGAAATACGTTTTGGAAGGAAAAGGCAGTGTAGACCATATAACCTCCACAAGTGTGTACCATCCCTTTGGGTTTGCCTGTAGAACCAGAGGTGTAGAGAATAAACAATGGATCTTCACTGTCCATCACCTCTGCAGGGCAATGCGCATCTACTTTTGCGATTTCATCGTGCCACCAGCGGTCTATGGTATTCCAAGCCACCTCTTGGTGGGTGCTTTTGAGTACAATACTTCTTTGCACACTAGGGCAAGAAGCCAGCGCCTCATCTGCAATGTCTTTCAGTGCGATGGTTTTAGGGCCACGAAATCCGCCATCTGCCGTGAGCAACATGCTACATGAAGCATCATTGATACGTGCAGCCAAAGCCGATGCGGAAAAACCAGCAAACACCACCGAGTGGATTGCTCCAATACGAGCACATGCCAACACAGCAATGGCCAATTCGGGTACCATAGGCATATAAATACATATACGGTCCCCTTTTTTGGCACCATTGGCTTTAAGCATATTGGCCGCTCGACAAACGCGTTCGTGTAATTCTTTGTAAGACAAACGCTGTACTTCTTCATCCGGATCGTTGGGCTCAAAAATTATGGCCGTTTGGTCGGGTTGGGTTGAGAGATGTCTGTCCAGACAGTTTTCCGTAATGTTGAGCTTGCCACCCAAAAACCATTTGACTTCAGGTTTGTGAAAGTCATACTCAAGAACTTTGTCCCACTTTTGGTGCCAATCGAATGTTTCTGCGATTTGAGACCAAAAGGCTTCAGGGTTTTTTGCGGCTTCTTCTTTGGCTTGCGCATAGACTTCCGACGAGCGGAGCGCGAAATCTTTCATTTTGTGGTTGTTTGCTACGAAACTAATGATTTGTGTGTCTATTATTAAATAAAAAAGCATCATAATGACAATAAATATTAAAAATTCATATTTATTTTAAATCAAATCATTTTAAAGCTTGAAGAATATAATCTGCCATGATCAATACAATATTGGTTTAGGATTGTTGGACTGGCAAGAAACCAACAACCCCAAACCCACTGATAGGCTACATAAAATTCCAATCCTGGTTGACAATTTCATAAGTGCGGTTTTTTAGGCATCATCTACAGACCAACTATACACCAAAGTGGCGTCTCCACTAAAATCTTTCTTGCGGTCGATTTCATATTGATCTTCAAACTCAGAACCAAAGCGCTCAAAAGCACTCATAAACCCAAAATCTCTGTCAGGTATTTTGGTCAATATTTTTCCGATAAGCGGAACTGCCTTTTTGGCAATCACCAACCAAGGAACAGCCGTTGTCCCGACAATGTCATCCACGATT
>JBMYLY010000077.1:0-4815 GCA_049596815.1 Flavobacteriaceae bacterium
GTCAAAAATTAATGTAAAAGGAGGCAGTGACGATGAAAAAGCCATTTTTTACACTGTGTCACCAACCATGGTTAACTAGTGGATGCGCTTGTTGGCCCGTGGTCGAAAACCACAAAGCTTTTGTTGTTTTTTCGTAACTGCTCACAAAAAGCAAGACCGGCCAGGCCCAATCCAACAACTATATAATCAACTCGCATAAAAAAAGCCCCATAAAGGGCTTGTTAGGTTTTATAAAATCTGTCTAGTCATTCCACATATCCAACTCAAAATCACGTATGCTTTGCTTTAAACGTTCCGACTCAACAAGTCTTAAATAAGGATCATCGGATATAGTTGGTGTATCTCCGAGAGTTCGGTCGTTCATCACATTGTCTACAGCAAACAAATAGGAGTGAAATCTACGAGATGTAAGCAATTGGTCAAAACTGATACGCTTGGCATTATTTTTATCGCTAAACACCAATTCTTTATGAAGAATCGGCCTTAAGTCTCTGTACCAAAGCCAAAATAGCGGGGTTTTGTACTCTCGATCATTTTCGTTGAGTAAATCACGTCCTACGGGCATAATACCTAACAACCGGTATCTCAGTTCGCCGTATTTTTTATCAAAATACCAAATTCCTTTGATTCTGTAAGCTGTGATTTGGTGAGATTCTAAAACCTCTTCTTTAATGACACCAAAAATGTTTTTGGTAGTTTTTATTTTTGACTTGTAATTTTCACGTGTTAATGTATTTGTGAAATTGCGATTATTTGGGGCGTACACATTTTCAATGAGTCCCATTTCTAGTGATTCCCTTATTATCCTCCACAAAGATTTTCGTTCGTCCGTGTAAAGAGCGTCTACAGTCGGATAAAGTAATGGGAAATTAAATTTTTGCGATAGGTCGATTTCTTCATATACCACCTTACTCCACAGCACATCTTTGTCATCTACGTAAGGATAAGACAAAGGAGTTTGGTTGGCGTCATAGGCAATTTGTTCCTCAGTTTTTTTGCCAATTTCATCGGGGTTTTTGGCATTGAGTATGTTGGACTGCGCCACTACATAGTGAAGGCTGAAAATGAAAAAACATGTGATTTGAGCAAAGCGTTTCATTACTAAGTTATTTAAGTGACACAACAAAATCCAATACCCTAATATCCTTTAAAACTTGATTCCCAGCACGCACTTCAGCATCAATATCAAAAATATATACAAAATCTTCAGGGCGAGCGGTTTCTATATATGATTCTGCCTGCTCGTTAAACATAATGCGATTACCTTCAACAATCTCAGAAGCATAATTACCTATCTTAACCTTAAACCCATTGATTTTGATGTCGAGTTGGTAGTCAAAGTCATCGGGGAATTTGGCACCAATAATTCCTGCGGGTAAAAAAGATTTAGGCACATCTCCTTTGGCATACTTTCCCAAATCCCCCAAATCAATAGAACCGAATGCTGGGGGCAGGGGTTTGATTTTAAAATCTTGTGGGGGTGCTTGTATCTGCTGTCCGTTGATTTCACCCGAAACAAATATTTTCATAAACTGACCCGGTTTGTCTCCGTCGGGGATGGCCTCAAATTTGGTTCCTTTTCGAGTGATGGAGCCATTTTCAGCGGAAACCATGAGTTTGTCATTAGGAATCCCGGGAATGGAAATCGACAATGGGTTGGGCAAGCCCTGATATACCACTTTCATTTGATCGGCAGATATCACAGCATCATTGGGTTTATCAATAACAGAAATCTGTTGATTAACATCTACAGAAAGCTCCTCTTTGTTGCGCTCGAAAAACAGTTTACCTGTGAGCACGTATGAACCAGGGTTCGAGAACCGTGTTTTTAGCTGTACGCCACCCGCAGCAATGTCGTAATCTCTTCCATCAACCAAAGGGCGACCATTAATAGATAGCTCTGCGCGATCGGGCTTAAAGTTTGAATCTTTTTTACCCATGACCACTGAGGCATCTATCAAGTCGTTGGTATAGTAAGAAGACTTAGATGATTCCAATAGCGTTTGATACTTATTCAACCCGCCTTCATGCCCGCTAATGGTAGCAAGAATCAACTCCAACGCACGGTTTTCGGCATAGCGAATATCGTGTTGAAGCTTGGTGAGTTTGGACAACGATGCAATCAGTGGAAATCCTTGAAAGTGATATTCCAAATAGGGTTGATATTTGCCCTCTCTGTTTAATAGTTCATCGTTGTATGCAAACCTCTCAATCACCTCATCATAACTAGAGAAGTCAAAATCAGCATACTCCCCTTCAGGTAGGGCTTCAGTGGGTGGGTCTTTTTCCAAATCGGCAGCTACCAAACTGTCCAGCACGGCTTGGATATCATTGGGAAAGGCGCGAAAACGTCGGACAAACTCATCTCCTGCAGCGGTGTTTTTGTCCCCATCAAAGAAATACTCATCCAAATACTGAGACTTGTCCATCGTTTGATAGTCAACAATGGTATCTGTGGCACCCGTTCTTTTGTCCGTACGAGCTGCTTTAAAATTGTTCTTATCGGTGTTTAATAAGTATTGTTTTAAATCTTCAACATACTGGTAGTAATCGTCTGCTGCAGACTTGATTTTCGGGGTATGAGCCGATGCTACCTTGAAGTAGTCATTGTTTGCGTTGTTTTCAAAGACAGCGTGTCTGAGCAAACTGTCAGCATCCAATGCCTCGGTGGAAGTAGTAATGTCATCATTGATAACACCGAGAGTCGCCAATACTTCCTTACTGATGTTTAATGCTAACATGGCAATAAACACCAGATACATCATATTGATCATCTTTTGGCGAGTATCCTGTTTTCCTGCAGCCATATTGTCTTTGTTATTTGCGCATGGCCTCTACCAGTGCAGCATACTTGTTATTGAGTTCTACCACACGTTGGTTCATTTGCTCCAATTGAGCTTGGAGTTGTGAGCTAGATTGCAACAATGCTTCATTAGATTTAGGATGATCTTCAAGGCTAGAGTGCACCTTGTTGTAGGCGGCATCTATTTGAGCGACACTGTTGCTAGCTGCCGCTACATTTTTGTTGAGAATTTCCACATTAGCTTGAAAGTCTTCCGGAAAGCTAATACTCGCTGTTGCTGTAGTAGCCGATTTTAGATTAGAAGACAATGCAGTGATTTGTTCTTTGGCATCGACAAAAGCTTGTTTAAGAGCTTTGGCTTCGACGTCAACTTCGGCGGCTTTTCCATTGGGAGTAGTCGCATCAACTTGTCCATTGTCTTGAGCAAAATAGTAGCCTCGGAGTCCTGCAATAAGGAAAATGACGGCCTCGGTTATTAGCCCCACAGTCAACATATCATTTCCAGAAATAGGCCCCAAATCACCATGTGTTATCTTCATCAGTGCACCAATGATTACCACAGAGGCTCCTACTCCAAACATCAGTTCAATCCATTTTTCGGGGATCGCAAATCTTTTTTTCATATTATTTATCTCGTATCGTTAGTTCCTAAAAAATCACGCACCATTCTAAAGCCAATATAGCTACGGGCGCTGTCTGCATATTCATAATCTCTCGTAGCCACTTTTAAAAAGTATGCTACATCTTTCCATGAACCTCCCCTAACTACTTTACGCTTATTGACCCCTGAAGCCAAGTCAGGATTAATAGGTGAGGCAAATTCATAGGCTTCATCAAAGAAAGAAGAACCTGTCCATTCGGACACATTTCCTGACATATTGTACAAACCGTAGTCATTGGGCTCATAAGTGTCAGCCTCTACTGTGTACAAGGATTCGTCGGCTGCATAATCACCACGTTTGGGTTTAAAATTGGCCAAAAAACAACCTCTATCATCGGTTAAATAGGGTCCTCCCCAAGGATAAACAGCCGATTGAAGGCCACCACGTGCCGCATATTCCCATTCACTTTCAGTAGGGAGTCGAAAGCGACCTATAGTTTCTTTTTTCCTCCTTGAACGCAAGTAGTCGTTGCGCATTTTGGTGCGCCAGTGCGCAAATGCATTGGCTTGAGCCCAAGTAATCCCCACAACAGGATAGTCAGCATATGCCCTATGCCAAAAATAGTCATTGTGCATAGGCTCGTTGTAGCTGTATTTAAAGTCTTTAATCCACACAGTAGTGTCTGGATAAATCTCAACTGCATCGTGAATCAAAAATTTGGAACGCGCACTATCAGGAAAACGGACTGCACGCTCGGCATCAAAATAAGAATATCTGTACCTAAATTTCTTTTTATTTGTGGTAGGCTCTCCATTAAACCATTCTTCCTCAGGGAGATAAATACTATCTTCGATCACCAGTGCGTAAAGCGCGTCGGGATAATCCTCACGATCCCACACCACATCAACATCTTTGTTTAAAGGCAAATGATAATGAAAAATAGAGTCGGGTGCTTGATAGGTAGATAGCCACCTGTCAATGATGTTGCCATTAAAAGAATATTCGTCCAAATACTCTTGATAGGCACTCGGCTCCTCATCAGTTGGTTGAAACTTTGGGAAATATTGAAGAATACCATCCTCATCCAACTCTGCCTCTGAAGGAAAATCATATCCAGCTTCTTCAACAGCCGCCACAGCAAGTTGGGTGCGAACAATAGAATCTTTGACCCACTCAACAAATGCTCTGTATTCGGCATTGGTAATCTCGGTCTCGTCCATATAAAAAGTACGTACCGTAACAGTCCTTGTAGGGTCATTTTGGGCATCGATTATATCCTCATCTGAAGAACCCATAATAAAGGATCCCCCTGGGATTTCCACCATACCATGTGGCTTTTCAGGAAAGAATTTTTTTGTTTTTACTCCAACGAGCTCGCCTTGGTTACTGCGACCACAACTCAAAACAACT
>JBMYLY010000078.1:0-4689 GCA_049596815.1 Flavobacteriaceae bacterium
GGCAAACAAGAAGCCCTTGTAACAACTGCTAGCCCCAATAAAATAAGACCAATGGCAAACTTTATCGGCCCTGAGGGATTGAGTTTGGATGCCCAAATTTTTGAAAAAACCGGTGCAAACAAAATGATGAAAAGAGAATTGAGAATGGAAAACCAAGAGGCCGGAATTTCGGTAGCTTGTTGCGAAAACTCTCTTTGAATCATCCACAATACGATTCCCCAGATGATAAGAAAACTTGTTCCTAAAAAAACATTTGAGCTTACAAAATGACCCGCCATTTGTCGGAACAAACTATAGAGAACATAAGTTAAAATAAACATCGGAACCAGCGTGATAATTGTATTGATTGTTTTGAAGGTATCCGAGGCTGTACCCGACAAGTTTCTCTCTGTATAGCTTTCGGCAAATATGGTCATGGAACCTCCGGCTTGTTCAAAAGCCCACCAGAAGAAAATCGTAAACAGTGAAAAAACAACGATGACTTTGATTCGATCTGATTCTACTTTGGAGTAATTCGAATTTTCGGCTACTCCGTCAGCTTTTTTCTCTTGGACAGGTGCCAATTTTTTTGGCGGCAAACCGATGTCTCCAAAAATTTTCTGGGCAAACCAAAACTGTAACATCCCCAGAAACATAAAAATCCCTGCCAGTCCAAAACCTAAGTGCCAGCCCACTTTTTCTCCTATGTAACCACAAAGCAATATGCCCAAAAAGGCACCTGCGTTGATGCCCATATAGAAAATGGTGTATCCACCATCTTTCTTTTTGTCTCCGTCTTTGTACAACTGACCCACTATAGATGAGATATTGGGTTTAAAAAATCCGTTTCCGATCACCATCAAAGACAATCCTAGAAAGAAGAACGAATCCGCAAACACCTCTAGGGCCATGGAAGCATGACCAAGGGTCATGATTAAGGCACCCAGGGCAGTGGCGTTTCTGTAGCCCAGAAATTTATCTGCAATAAAACCCCCGATAATGGGTGTCAAATACACAAGTCCTGTATACCACCCATACAAATAGAGCGCATCTTCTCTGGTCCAGCCCCAGCCTTCGTCTAGAATGGAAGAGGTAAGAAACAAAACAAGAATGGCCCGCATGCCGTAGTAGCTAAAACGCTCCCACATTTCGGTAAAAAACAAAACAAAGAGTCCGACCGGATGCCCGGCAATGGTTTTTTGGTTTAAGGCAGATCCGCCAAATGGTTGTGACATAAATTGTATTTTTAGGTAGGGTGTGGCTAATATATAACTTTTGCCTCACTCCTCTTTCCTAAAAAACCCCTAGTATCCCCTATCTTTGCTGTATGAAAAAGCGCCCGCAACAGGTCGATGGGTTTTCCAAATGGTCCAAAGAAGAAAAAATTGACTGGCTAACGCAACAGTGCTTTTCTTCTCCCGAAGATGCCAAAGCCCTGTTGGCTTCGTATTGGCACTCGGATGCCAAACTGCAACAGCTCCATGATGAGTTTATTGAAAACGCGGTAAGTAATTTTTATCTGCCCTTAGGCTTGGCGCCCAATGTGGTCATCAACGGACACAACTATGTCTTGCCCATGGCCACAGAGGAAAGTTCGGTGGTTGCTGCGGCAGCCAATGCGGCCAAGTTTTGGGCACAAAGAGGAGGGTTTCATGCCGAGGTGATCGGTACTGAAAAAGTGGGGCAAGTGCATTTTATGTACACCGGATCTGCTGAAAAACTACAACGTTTTTTCGAATACCTGCATCCGCAGTTGTATGCAGACACGGAGTCCCTGACCCAAAAAATGAAAAAACGAGGGGGCGGCATTACCGACATCACTCTCATTGACAAAACCGCAGACCTGCCCCATTACCACCAATTGCACGTGAGTTTTGAAACCGCAGATGCCATGGGTGCCAACTTTATCAACTCCTGTTTGGAGCAAATGGCACAGACACTTAAAAGAGAGGCTGGCCAATTTGATGCTTTTAGTGAGGATGAAAAAAACATAGACGTGGTGATGAGTATTTTGTCCAACCAAGTACCCAACTGCCGTGTACGAGCCTGGGTGGCTTGTCCTGTGGCGTCTTTGGGTGCCCAAGGGGAGTTGTTGGCCCAACGCTTTGTAGACGCAGTCCGCATCGCGCAGGTAGCGCCCCACAGGGCTGTGACCCATAACAAAGGCATTATGAATGGCATAGACGCGGTGGCCATCGCCACTGGAAATGACTTTAGGGCCATTGAAGCAGGCGCCCATGCCTATGCCGCCCGATCGGGCACCTATGCGAGTCTGAGTGAGGCATGGATTAAAGAGGGGCACTTTGGTTTTGCCCTAGAACTGCCTTTGGCAGTAGGCACCGTCGGTGGACTGACCCAGCTACACCCGCTCGTGCGTTGGTCGCATGAGTTGTTGGGAAACCCCGATGCCCGCACCTTGATGCAAATCATGGCCGTAGCCGGATTGGCGCAGAATTTTGCGGCTATACGCTCTTTGGTGACCACCGGAATCCAGCAAGGGCATATGAAAATGCATTTGTTAAACATCCTCAACCAACTCGGTGCCAATGGAGCCGAGAAAGAAGCCCTTGTCGCACAATTCAAAACCCAAACCGTAAGTTACAGTGCGGTCGAACAAGCCTTGGAGTCGTGGAGAAAGTCCTAAGTTTTTACAGTTCGGGCAAGCTGCTTCTCAGTGGTGAGTATGCGGTCTTGGACGGTGCCAAAGCACTGGCCCTACCGACCCAACAGGGACAACGCATGGAGATAAGCTCCACTGAAGAGAACAAATTGACATGGAATGCCGTTGATGTCAATGGAAATGTATGGTTTTCGGATGTGTTTTCTCTGAACGACTTTACACACAACAAACCTGAAAACCCTGTTAGCAAACGCCTTGCAAAGCTTCTGAAAGCTGCACGCAACCTCCAACCCCATTTTTTGTTGGACAACAAGGGGGTTGAGGTCGTCACTCGACTAGAATTTGATGAGGATTGGGGGCTGGGAAGTTCGTCCACTTTGGTGAACAATGTCGCACAATGGGCCCAAGTAGATGCCTATGTGTTGCAAGAACAAGTTTTTGGGGGAAGTGGGTACGATATTGGCTGTGCACAGACAACGTCCCCTATATTGTTTCAACGTTCAGGAAATCGCCCCGTGGTGGAAAGAGTGGCGTTTTGGCCCGATTTTCACAGGAATTTGTTTTTTGTCTATCTCAACCAAAAGCAAGACAGCCGCTTAGCCATTAACCAGCATTATAGCGGGGCTAGCGACGCGCAGATTGCATCCATAAGCAAACTCACCGAAACGCTTTTAGAAGCCAACCGCCTCGAGGACTTTCAACAGGCGATGCGGGCTCATGAGGAACATATCGGCAAGCTCATAGGTCATACGCCCGTACACCAAAGACTGTTTCCAGATTATGAGGGTGCCATCAAAAGCCTAGGCGCATGGGGTGGCGATTTTGTATTGGCTTGTGGGCCCAATAACAGCCCCGATTACTTTTTAGAAAAAGGATATACCACAGTACTGCCCTTTGAAAAAATCATTTCTCGCGGGTCTTAAAATCCAATGGAATGGTGAGGGTCACTGCCGTTCCGGTGGCCGCTCCGTTGGCATTGTATAAATCTTCGATTTCAAAATCAAGATTTTCTTTGTTTTAGTAGTTAAAAATATTGATGCGTTCTTTCATGATTTGAGTGGCAAAAGATTTGTGGGTTTTTTGATAGCGCTCACGTTGGGCTTCTGCGGCTTTATGTGCAATGCCATTGTCTTGGATGCGGCACTGTAAATAATTTTCTTTTTTGCTAAATCGAATGGCTATTTTGTTGATCCCGTCCATAGGAATCAAACCATGAACAATGGCGTTCTCGACTATTGGCTGTAGCATCATGCAAGGCAGATAGGTCAGGTCTTTGTCTAGGGCATTGTCGACTTGGATGTCCAGTACGATTTCTTTTTCGAGTCTGAGTGCTTGGAGTGCAATATAATTTTCTATATAGTCTATTTCATCGCTCAAACTGAGCTTGTCCACGCTACTCATTTCGATGGTATTGCGTATAAGTTTTGAAAAAGAGGAGACGTATCTGTTAAATTCTTCCTCTCCTCTTAAAATCATGGCGGTTTGCATACCGTTAAGCGCATTAAAAATAAAATGCGGGTTCATTTGGGCACGATAGGCGCGTGCTTCCAAATTTGAAATTTGCAGATCGCGGTGTTTTCGGATTTTGAAAATACGGTATTCATAACTTCTCAATAAAATCAACACAAAGATGACAAACAAAGCCGCCAAGGCAGTAAACCATGGCGTAAACCATATGGAAGGCGGCACTTCAATGTCAAGGCTAAACATATTGGCAGAAGCAGTACCCTCCGGATTTTTGGCCATGATACACAATCTGTGTTTTCCGGGTGCCAAGCCTACCAAGCGCACCTCATGCTCACAGCTAAACCAGTCATAGGACTCATTGTTTTGTGTCAGTTTGTAATAGTATTCCGTATGACTTTCGTGGTTATGGTCATGTTCGGGCAGGTAGACTGCCAGATAGTTGTTGTCTCGAGATAGTTTTACTGAGGTAAAATCCAAGGTGTTTTCTTGAACGGAAACCAATTGGTGCGAGACAGGGTCTATGTATTAGATGCGTTCGGGAGTTACTACAAACTCTTGGGCCCAACTGGCAGAAAAAAACAAAAGGAAAAATAAAAAAATAATAGGTTTTACCATATTTTACA
>JBMYLY010000079.1:0-4646 GCA_049596815.1 Flavobacteriaceae bacterium
TAGCGAAGTCCAGTTTTTCTCTCAGCCTCATGGGTTTGGTTTGGGATGAAGCACCCAAACGAAGACTGACTAAAATCTGTTTGTATAAATGGGCTTTGAGATTGGATAGCTGTTGTCGTTTCACAAAATCAGCGTTGAGCAATTGACCCTCATCATAAAACTTCATTTTGTCAAGCAGATCGAAAAGCAACAAAAATTTGGCGTCCGCATTTCCATCCAATCGATTCGCGTAAAGCTTAAACTGTCTTTTCTCGGACTTGGTCAATGATTTGACCAAATTAAAAAGTGGGTCAATCTGGATTTTGCGATGGTTCATTATTTCAAACCTACTAAAAAAGTGGGAGCTAACACCAATGTATATGCTTGCAAATAAATGGAATGTTAGTAAACATTTTTTTGAGCAATAAAATTGAGTTAAATTTGTATTTCCATTTTGTAAATTTGGCGCTGCATGGCAAATGAAAAAGTTCATATTTTCGACACAACGCTTAGGGACGGGGAACAAGTACCGGGTTGTAAATTAAACACTGAACAGAAATTGCGCATCGCAACACGCCTAGACCAAATGGGTGTTGATGTCATAGAGGCTGGTTTTCCAATATCTAGCCCTGGGGATTTTAACTCCGTTCAAGAAATCACTAAAATTGTCAAGAATGCTACGGTCTGTGGACTCACCAGAGCAGTTCAAAAAGATATCGATGTAGCTGCTGAGGCTTTGACGCTGGCAAAACGACCCAGGATTCATACAGGTATTGGGACTTCTGATTCTCACATCAAACACAAGTTTAATGCCACACAAGAACAGATTACAGAACGTGCTGTGGCTGCTGTCAGTCACGCCAAAAAATATGTGGAGGACGTAGAATTCTATGCCGAAGATGCTGGTAGGACTGACAATGAGTTTTTGGCGAAAGTCTGCGAAGCCGTTGTCAAAGCGGGAGCTACAGTTCTAAATATTCCTGATACCACAGGATACTGCCTTCCTGAAGAATATGGTGCGAAAATCAAATACCTTGTTGACAATGTTCGTGGGATAGAAAAAGCCACCTTATCATGTCATTGCCACAATGACTTGGGGCTAGCCACTGCAAACTCTATTGCAGGTGCCGTCAATGGTGCACGCCAGATTGAATGTACTATCAATGGTATCGGAGAAAGGGCTGGAAATACCTCCTTAGAAGAGGTAGTTATGATTATGCGTCAACACCCTGATTTGAACTTGAACACAGACATCAATACCAAATTGCTTTACGATACCTCACAAATGGTCTCCGAGGCCATGGGGATGTATGTGCAGCCCAACAAGGCAATTGTAGGAGCCAATGCCTTTGCCCATAGTTCTGGTATTCACCAGGATGGGGTCATTAAAAACAGAGAGACCTACGAAATCATAGACCCACATGATGTTGGAGTTGAAACCTCTGCTATCGTGCTCACTGCTCGAAGTGGTCGTGCTGCACTCGCCTATCGTGCCAAAAATATAGGCATTGAACTTACGAAACTACAATTGGACAAAGTGTATTTGGAGTTTCTTCGCTTTGCCGATGCCAAAAAAGAAATCAACGATGAGGATATTCCTCAAATCGTAGAAGCAGCCAATCTAAATTCAATTTAACAAACCATATTTATGGGAAAAACACTTTTTGACAAGGTTTGGGATAGCCATGTCGTGGACCGCATTCAGAATGGTCCAGACATATTGTATATCGACAAGCATTTGATTCACGAAGTTACCAGCCCACAGGCTTTTTCTGAACTCAAAAACCGAAATATCCCTGTTTTTAGACCTCAACAAATTGTTGCAACCGCCGACCACAACGTACCCACACTCAACCAGCACCTACCAATTCAAGATGCTTTATCTAGAAAACAAGTCGCTCAGCTCAATGAAAATTGTGCCGAACATGGCATAGAGTTGTATGGTTTGGGACACCCTTATCAAGGTATTGTTCATGTGATAGGTCCTGAGTTGGGAATTACCCAGCCCGGAATGACCATGGTATGTGGTGATAGCCATACATCTACCCATGGTGCTTTTGGCTCAATTGCATTTGGTATCGGAACCAGTCAGGTAGCACAAGTTTTTGCGAGTCAATGTCTGTTGGTTGATAAACCTAAAAGCATGCGCATCACTGTCGATGGCCAGCTAAGCCCTGGTGTTCACCCCAAGGATGTAGTACTTTATATCATCGCACAACTGGGTACAGACGCCGGAACAGGACATTTTGTGGAATTTGCAGGATCTGTTTTTGAGCAAATGAGTATGGAGGGACGTATGACAGTCTGCAATATGAGCATCGAAATGGGCGCTCGTGGTGGCATGATCGCTCCTGACGAGACTACCTATGCCTATGTCAAAGGAAAAGAATTCGCACCCAAAGACGGTGCTCTTGATGAAAAAATCACCTACTGGAAAACACTTCCATCAGATGAAAATGCAGTTTTTGATCAAGAATACCGATTTGATGCCAAAAACATCCGCCCCATGGTTACCTATGGAACCAACCCAGGAATGGGTATAGGAATTGGGGAAACCATCCCCGACGAAACAGGGGCGTCATTTGAGAAATCTTTGGCTTATATGGGCTTCCAAAAAGGAGACTCATTGGAAAATCTTCCTATTAACTATGTTTTTATAGGGAGCTGCACCAACTCTCGCATTGAAGATTTTAGAGCTGCCTCTGCCTATATCGAGGGAAAAAAGAAAGCCCCCAATGTACATGCACTTATAGTACCAGGCTCTCAACAAGTCGCCAAACAAATCGAAGAAGAAGGCCTAAAGGATATTTTTGAAGCTGCCGGTTTTCAAATTCGACAAGCAGGTTGCTCGGCATGTTTGGCCATGAATGAGGATAAAATTCCTGCCGGAGAATACTGTGTGTCTACCTCCAACAGAAATTTTGAAGGACGACAAGGACCCGGCGCCAGAACCATATTAGCCAGCCCACTTACTGCTGCAGTGGCCGCTGTTGAAGGAAAAATTGTTGATTGCACACAAGTTTGACATGGAGAAATTTGAAACCCTACACACCCAAGCGGTACCCCTGAATATTGAAAACATTGATACCGACCAGATCATACCTGCAAGGTTTTTAAAGGCCACCGACCGAAAAGGTTTTGGTGACAACCTCTTTAGAGATTGGCGGTATGATAAAGAAAATCAACCGATTTCAGATTTTGTATTAAACAACCCGAAATTTTCTGGAAAAATATTGGTTGCCGGAAATAATTTTGGTTGTGGTTCTAGTCGTGAGCATGCGGCTTGGGCTTTGACAGACTATGGCTTCAAGGTTGTCGTATCTAGTTTTTTTGCTGATATTTTTAAGGGGAATGCTTTGAACAATGGTCTTTTACCCATTCAGGTAACTCCTGAAGAATTGGAAGGTATTTTCCAGATTTTAGAAAAGCAAGCTGACGCCTCTTTTGTTGTAGATCTCCAAGCTCAGAAACTATTTGTTCATGATCACGGCCTGGAAATCAATTTTGACATCAATACCTACAAAAAAACATGCTTGCTAAATGGATATGATGACATAGACTACCTGGTAAGCCAAAAAGAAAAAATCAGCCAATTTGAAAAATTGAAACATGCATAAGAAAATTGCTGTATTATCGGGTGACGGTATTGGACCTGAAGTCGTCGATGAAGCCAAAAAAGTCCTTGACGCTGTCGCCGTTAAGTACAACCACACTTTCGATTACGAAAATGCTTTGGTAGGTGCTATTGCGATAGACAAAACTGGAAATCCACTACCCGATGAAACCCTACAATGCTGTACGTCGAGCGACGCGGTGCTATTTGGCGCCATAGGTGATCCTAAATTTGATAACAACCCTGATGCGAAAGTACGACCCGAGCAAGGCTTATTGGCTTTGCGAAAGTCACTGAATTTGTTTAGTAACATTCGCCCTGTCAAAGCCTACAAATCACTTATAGACCGCTCTCCGTTAAAAGAAGAACGTATAAGCGGAACAGATTTTGTAATCTACCGCGAGTTGACCGGTGGAATATATTTTGGAGAAAAACAGCTTTCTGATGATGGTAAAACCGCTTCCGACCTTTGTTTGTACACCCAAGGCGAAATTGAGCGTATCGCCCATATGGCCTTTAAAGCAGCACGTACAAGAAGAAACAAAATGACTTTGATAGACAAAGCCAATGTTTTGGAATCTTCACGCTTGTGGAGACGTGTTGTCACTGAACTACATCAGCGTGAATACCTAGATGTGGAATTGGATTTTCTTTTTGTGGACAACGCAGCCATGCAAATGATTCTCAACCCTGCTCAGTTTGATGTGATTTTGACAGAAAACATGTTCGGGGATATCATCTCTGATGAAGGCAGTGTGATTGGAGGGTCTATCGGCCTTTTGGCGTCTGCTTCTGTGGGAGACAAATACGCGATGTTTGAACCCATACATGGTTCTTTCCCTCAGGGAGCAGGGAAAGGGATTGCCAACCCCATTGCGACTATATTATCTGCAGCCATGATGCTCGACCATTTCGAACTCCACAAAGAAGCAAAAGCCGTTTATGATGCGGTAGATGTGGCTTTGGAAAAAGGGGTTTGTACCCCCGAGATCAATGCGGAAGCCCAACACAGCACTTCGGATGTTGGGGATTTTATAAGCAGTTTAATTGCATA
>JBMYLY010000080.1:0-4646 GCA_049596815.1 Flavobacteriaceae bacterium
CACCCAAAGCTCCAAAAACCACTTGCGCAGCTTTGGATTGTGCAATCGGGTTGTTTTGATAACCCATCACGATGGCTTCAAAATCATCTAAAGGAATGTGTTGTAAGGCATAGGGATTTGAAAAGCTGACCAGTATCACATTTTTCCTTCGACTGAGTTTATACAACAGTTCTTTTTCTTCGACAGTCAGCCTATGGGATTCCCAGGGTGTTTTGTCGGGTTGGTGAATGCCGACGATCAGGTGAGAATAGTTTGAAAGATTGGAGCGATTTTCAACAAGGTCAACACGTTCCACATTTACGTAGTGGTTTAGACGTTTAAAAAAGGGGGTTCCAACGTCTTTTCCTAATGGGATATAAGCAATCTTGGCGTCTGTTAAATCTCTGATAGGCAATAAGTCTCTATCATTTTTTACGACCGTTATGGAGGCTGCAGCCAAACGGTGCTGAAGGGCCATAAATTCAGGCGAATGGATAGTGTTTTGAAGAAGTTCAATGTTTAGAGGCTCTTTTTGGTGTAAGCCTGCTTTGTATTTGGCTCGTAAAATCTTTTTTACAGAATGTGCCAGCCGACCTTCCGAAATGTCTTGTGACAAGTAGGCTTGTTTGATATCTGCCACTGCCAATTCCAAATCTTGGGGAATAAGCAACAAATCGGCGCCCGCCAAAAAGGCGTTGAGCGAGGCTGTATGTTGGCTGTCATAGTCTGCTACCCCATTCATATTGAGGGCGTCTGTAACGACTATGCCCTCAAAACCCATTTCTGTTTGCAACAAATCGGTAACTATTTTTTTGGACAAGGAGGAAGGTAATCCCGGAGTGGGTTCCAAAGCGGGTACCTCCAAATGACCCACCATCACAGAGGAAACACCCGAAGACATGAGATTGTTAAAAGGGGCCAATTCTACAGTTTGCAAACGGTTGAGGTCATGGGAAATTTTGGGGAGGGTTTTGTGGGAATCTTTATCGGTATCTCCATGGCCAGGAAAATGCTTGATGCATGCCATCAGTCCGCCCTCTTCCATACCGCGTATCAACATGGTTGCTTTTCGGCTGACCAGCGCAGGGTTGGCACCCAGAGCGCGCAACCCAATGATGGGGTTTTTGGGGTTGGTGTTGTTGTCAACCACAGGGGCAAAGTTCCAATGTACTCCCATAGCACGCTGTCGCTTGGCCATCGCGCTTCCTACTTGGTATAACAAACTATCGTTCTGAACGGCACCCAAAGTCATCTGAAAGGGAAAAGGGTCAACGTCTTTTAACCGCATGGCCATGCCCCATTCGGCATCCATGGCGATAAGCAAGGGAGTTTGGGCTGTGTTTTGGTAGGTTTGTGTAAGTCGGGCTTGTTCTAAAAAACTGCCTTTAGAGAATATAATCCCTCCAATATGGTGGTTCTGAATTTCCTCAAGCATGGCGTCGTAATGAGCGGCATCCCCTTCGGAAAAGCCCATTACCATAAAAAGCTGACCAATCTTTTGTTCCAATGTCATTTGGTTGTACAGGCTGTCAACCCATTGGGATTGGGTTTGCCCAAAAAGGGAACCCACACAAAACATTAAGAGCAAACTCAGGGACTTTCGCTTCATTAGACCAAAATACGAAAGCTAAAAGAAACGATTGTGCCAACTCGAATGGGCAGGTCCCTCCCAGTGCTTGTCAAAATCTGCCTTGTTAATCACCAAATGGTTAAAAACAATGGTTTCAGAGGCGACTTCTTGAGACTTGGCAAGTTTTTTGAAGTCTTTCAAATCAACTGTGATGATTTCAATCCCCCTTTTGTAGTTGACATTCATCTTGTCCAAAAGCACCAAACCAAATTCCTGTTCGAGCGATTGGATAAAATGAACGGACTTATCGATAGAGCATCCGGTGGCAGATTGGGCATCTTCGTCGAGGGCAATAACAATAAATTGGTCGTAGGGAATACAAAAACCTGCTTTGAGACTAGATCCATGAGCAGTCCAATCCTTGAGAAAATCGCTGATTTTCTCTCTTATTGAGGTCAATTCGTCACTGCTCAAGGGGCGTTGTGAGGGATAAATCCAAACTCGAGCATGGTCAGGCAATTGATCAAAGGGACACAGCATATTTACAGGTCTTCGGTTTGTGCGAGTAGTTGAGCTACGTCCATAACTGCCACTTGGCCTTCTTTTTCCTTGTTTTTGACACCATCGTGCATCATGGTGTTACAGAAGGGGCAAGCTGCGGCTATCACATCGGCTTGGGTGTCTAGGGCTTCTTCGGTTCGGGCAATGTTGATTTCTTTCGTGCCAGCTTCAGCTTCTTTAAACATCTGCGCACCACCGGCCCCACAACAAAGACCTTTTTGCTTGCAGCTTTTCATCTCTACAAGTTCTGCCTCCAACTTTTCGAGCAAAGCACGTGGTGCTTCGTATTCATTGTTTGCACGACCCAAATAACAGGGGTCGTGGAAGGTGATTTTTTTTCCTTTGTACAAACCGCCTTCTATGCGCAAACGCCCCTCGCCAATCAGATTTTTTAAAAAATGAGTGTGGTGCATGACCTCGTACTGGCCACCCAAACTGGGGTATTCATTTTTAAGGGTATTGAAGCAATGCGGACAAGTGGTGACAATTTTCTTAACACCATAGGTGTTGAGGGTTTCTATATTGGTCATCGCCTGCATTTGAAACAAAAATTCGTTTCCGGCACGCTTGGCAGGATCACCCGTGCAACTTTCTTCAGGACCCAAAACAGCAAATCCAACTTTGGCTTTTTGCAGCAGTTGCACAAATGCTTTGGTGATTTTTTTGGCACGATCATCAAAACTACCGGCACAGCCGACCCAAAAGAGCACTTCTGGAGAATTGCCCTCTTGGGCCCATTGGGCCATGGTACGAATTGAATCAGTCGTGTTGGCCATCGTCAAATACTTGTATGGTCACTTCTTTTTCAACCAAATCAGTAAATTTTCCGTTGTAGCGAGTCGCCTTCACCAAGTGGTTGTCGATCCAGTGATAGTTCCCCCCACGAGGCTTGCCCATGAGCAAACTGTGATACTTAAAGCCGTTTTTTTGTAGCCATTCTTCTGTAACACCACGGTGGTCTTCCGTGCGAGAGGTGAAAAAACAGATTACATGTCCTTCTTCATACCAGCGGTTGAGGGTTTCCAATGCGTCCGGATACAACTCGGCAGTCGCCATGCGTTCCGGCTCCTCGTTGGGGATGTCATCACAGATGGTGCCATCGATATCTATGAGGTAGTTTTTGATTCCCTCGGGTAATACCGGACTTACGTGTTCTCCGTCTTCTAATTTTTCGTGTAATAGTCTTTCGACGTCTTTTTGTTCCATGTTTATGTATTGATTTCTTCGCGCCACAGCAGTCTATCCTGTTGGTTAAACGGCCAAGGCGCCCCATTATTCTCTATGTTGTTCATCATGACATTGAGCTCTGTTGGGGCGGCAGATTGTTCCATGACAAGGTATTGTCTCATGTCCATGATAATCGAAAGCGGATCGATTCCAATCGGACAAGCCTCCACGCATGCATTGCACGAAGTGCAGGCCCACAATTCTTCTCTACTTATATAATTGTCCAACAATGGGTTGTCATTGATGGTTTGGTTCTTATTGAGCAAATCACCTACTTCTTCCAAACGATCACGCGTGTCCATCATTACCTTGCGAGGGGAAAGCTTTTTTCCGGTTTGGTTGGCAGGACACACGTCTGTACAACGGCCACATTCGGTGCAACTGTAGGCATTGAGTAATTGAATCCTATTAAGGTCAATCACATCGGACACACCAAATTTTGCCGGTGCTTGGTCCGCAGGAGGTGCCGCGTAGGGATCGGCATTGGGATCGAGCATGAGTTTGACCTCTGTTGTCACCGCTTCATCGTTTTCAAATTTACCCTTCGGATTGAGATTGGCAAAATAAGTATTGGGGAAGGCCAATAGTATGTGCAGGTGCTTAGAGTAGTACAAATAGTTTAGAAAAAAGAGAATTCCCAAAATATGCAACCACCAAGCGGTGCGTTCGATTGCGATAACCGAAGCAGGTGAGATACCGTCGAATAATGGGGTAATCCATCCGCTGATGGGAAAACTGCCCGCTTGTACGTAAGATCCGATACCTTGTTGTTGTAACCAATAGTCAGAGGCATTCATGGTTAAAAACAGAAACATCAGTACCACTTCGATGTAAAGGATGTAATCGGCATCCCGTTTGGGCCATCCTTTCATTTCGGGTTTCCAAAAGCGTTGGATACGCACCCAATTTCTTCGTGTCCAAAACAGCACTACTGCGATGATGACCAAAAAAGCAAACACTTCAAAAGTGGCAATCAACACATCATATATACTCCCAAGATAAGGGGCAAACACTCGGTGTGTTCCTAAAAATCCATCCACAACAATTTCCAACAGTTCGATGTTAATAACAACAAACCCCACATATACTACAATGTGTAACAGTCCGGCTATGGGACGAACAACCATTTTGGATTGGCCTAAAGCAATGCGTGCCATTTGTGCCCAGCGTCGGGAAGGCTGGTCGGTACGGTCAATAGGCTTGCCTAATTGAATGTTACGAATAAGGCGACGCACGTTGCGAACAAAGAAAGCGATGGCTCCTACAAAAACAACTCCAAAAATGATATTAGCCAAATGATCCAAAACGT
>JBMYLY010000081.1:0-4467 GCA_049596815.1 Flavobacteriaceae bacterium
CATAATAATCATTTACAAAAATATTGGCATGTATCTAACAAAAGAAGTCAAAGAAGAGATTTTTAAAAAGTACGGTAACTCTGAGAAAAACACCGGATCTACCGAAGGGCAAATCGCTTTGTTTACCCACCGTATCAATCACCTGACACAGCACCTAAAGAAAAATCACAAAGATTTTAACACAGAGCGTTCGTTGGTTAAATTGGTAGGAAAACGCAGAAGTTTGCTTGACTATTTAAAAGGAAAAGACATCAATCGCTATCGAGAACTCATCAAAGAACTCGGTATCCGAAAGTAACATAAAAAGCATCATAGTTTTTCATTGGGGGGCTACGACAACAACACAACAACCCTTTTTAACATTAAATGAAAAATATGATACCAAAAGTATTTTCCGAGTCAATCGACTTGGGTGATGGCCGTAGCATTACCATAGAAACTGGTAAGCTGGCCAAGCAAGCAGACGGTTCTGCTGTGATTCGCATGGGCAATGCCATGCTGTTGGCCACAGTAGTTTCTGCACGTCAAGCTTCTCCTGTAGATTTTCTACCCCTTACGGTGGATTACCGTGAAAAATTTGCCGCTGCCGGGCGCTTTCCAGGCGGATTCTTTAAGCGTGAGGCGCGCCCTAGTAACGAAGAAATTCTTACCATGCGATTGGTGGACCGCGTACTGCGTCCCCTTTTTCCAAAAGACTACCATGCTGAAACACAGGTAATGATTCAGCTGATGTCACACGACGAGGATGTCATGCCCGATGCATTGGCAGGATTGGCAGCCTCCACGGTCATTCAACTCTCTGATATTCCGTTTGAATATCCGATTTCTGAAGTACGTGTAGGCCGTGTGGATGGAGAGTTCATCATCAACCCCAGCCGTGCACAGCTCGCAGAATCTGATGTGGACATCATGATCGGTGCCAGTGAAGATTCAGTTGCGATGGTCGAAGGAGAATTTGATGAAATCTCTGAAGAAGAAATGGCCGATGCCATTCGTTTCGGTCACGAGGCCATCAAAAAACAAATCGAAGCGCAAGTCAGGTTGGCCGAAGCTGTGGGCAAAAAAGAAACCCGCACATACGAAGAAGAAGACCATGACGAGGCTCTTGAAAAGCAAGTACACGACTTTGTGTATGACAAATGCTATGAGATTGCCAAATTGGGTTCTTCCAAACAAGAACGTGGTGAAAAATTTGGTGAAGTCAAAGAAGCGCTGCAGGCACAATTCTCTGAAGAAGAATTGGAAGAAAAAGGTGCGCTTATCAGCAAATACTATGGAAAAGCCCAAAAAGAGGCCGTTCGTGAATTGGTATTGGCCGAAGGTGTACGCTTGGACGGTCGCAAAACAACCGACATCCGTCCCATTTGGTGTGAGGTAGATTATCTGCCTTCTACACACGGATCATCTGTCTTTACCCGTGGCGAAACTCAGGCATTGGCAACCGTAACTTTGGGAACTTCTCGAGAGGCCAATGTGATCGACTTGCCTTCTGAGCAAGGGGAAGAAACTTTCTACTTGCACTACAACTTTCCACCATTCTGTACGGGAGAGGCCCGTCCGTTGCGTGGTACCTCTCGCCGTGAGGTAGGTCATGGAAACTTGGCCCAGCGTGCACTTAAAAAAGTGATGCCCGATGATTGTCCCTACACAGTCCGTGTGGTGTCAGAGGTGTTGGAATCCAACGGTTCCTCCTCAATGGCCACCGTCTGTGCGGGAACCATGGCACTTATGGATGCCGGTGTGCAAATCACAAACCCTGTGTCTGGAATCGCGATGGGATTGATTTCTGACGGAGAACGTTTTGCAGTGTTGTCAGATATCTTAGGTGATGAAGATCACTTAGGCGACATGGACTTTAAAGTAACCGGTACGGCCAACGGAATCACCGCCTGCCAGATGGATATCAAAATCAAAGGGCTTTCGTATGAAATCCTAATCCAAGCATTGGAACAAGCCCGTCAGGGGCGCCTTCACATCTTGGAAAAGCTTACTGACACGATAGAAACACCAGCGGCAAATGTGAAACCCCATGCCCCCAAGATGGTGACAGCTACCATTGCCAATGACTTTATTGGTCCATTTATTGGCCCCGGTGGTAAGGTAATCCAAGAATTACAAAAGGAAAGTCAGACTACCATTGTTATCAACGAAGACCCTGTTACAGGAGAAGGTATTGTTGAGATTTTGGGTACTGAGCAAGAAGGCATCGATATGGTGTTGGCCAAAATCCAAGCCTTGACATTCCAGCCCGAAAAAGACGAAGTTTACGAAGTCAAAGTCATTAAGATTCTTGAGTTTGGGGCTGTCGTTGAGTATTTGGAAGCTCCTGGTAACGAAGTGCTACTCCATATCAGCGAGTTGGCTTGGGAACGCACCAACAACGTGACCGACATTGTCAACCTAGGTGATACTTTGGAAGTAAAGTATATGGGCATTGACGCGCGTACCAAAAAAGACCGTGTGTCTCTCAAGGTACTCACTGAAAAGCCAGAGGGCTACAAAGAACGCCCACCCCGCCAAGGAGGTGGAGGCGGACGTGACCGCCGCGGCGGACGCGACAACCGCAACCGCAGATAAAACAAAAGCCCCGTTTGGGGCTTTTTTTATAGCTTTAGGGCACCCAAATTCTTCAAAATGAACAAAGTCTTTTTTATTCTTAAACACTTTTTTTTGATTGTGGTTCTCTGTGGCCAACATCTTTTCAGCCAGGATGATTACCAAAAATTTTATAAGTCTATACGTTTAGAGTTTCGTGCAAGTGATAAAAATGAATATACTTATCACAGAGAAGAGGCTGCGGGCGTATTTATCTATTCCGTAGTAAAAACAAGCCCTGCTTATGAAAAAGGACTGCGTGCCGGTGACCGTATAATGTCTATTGATGGAGAATTGATTAATGATTTAGAACAATGCCGAAAACTGCTCCGTCAAAAAGGTAAAAAAATAAAGATCAAAGCCATTTCTGAGGACGGCACTAAAAAAAACGTTAGCATACGACTCGAACCCTTGCTTTGATGAAAAATATCCCTTTTGGGTTTGTGATATTTTTGTTAAGTTGGTAACAAATTACAAACCCATCGTGATGAAATACATACCTGCTTTTTTACTGCTCCTTTTATTTGGCAGCCTTTACGCCCAAGACAGAATCACGGGCGAACTTTTTGCCACACGTTCTGAAGTCATTGCTCAAAACGGCATGGTGGCTAGCAGCCACCCTTTGGCCACCCAAATCGGTATAGATATCCTTAAAAAAGGAGGCAACGCCATTGATGCCGCCATAGCGGTCAACGCCGCATTGGGGCTGATGGAACCTACCGGATGCGGGGTAGGTGGCGATTTGTTTGCCATCATTTGGGATCCAAAAACCCAGCAACTCCACGGACTCAATGCCAGCGGGCCCTCCCCTATGGATCTGACTCTTGAGGATTTTCAACAACAAGGCTTTGAAAGCATCCCTTACTACGGAGCTTTGCCGGTGAGTGTGCCGGGCACTGTAGCAGGATGGTTTGCCATGCATAAGAAGTTTGGCTCCATGCCTGTGGAAGCTTTGTTGGCACCGGCCATTTCCTATGCCGAATCGGGTTTTCCACTCACGGAATTGATTGCGTATTACATACAGATGTCGGTAAACGGATTTAAAAGGATCGGCTATCCGAATATCCAAGAAACCTATATCGATCAGAATGGCGGACAACTCCCCAACGAGGGAGAAATCTATAAAAACCCCTATTTGGCAGATATCTATCGCAAGATCGCGGCAAGGGGAAAAGACGGTTTTTATAAGGGCGAAGTGGCCAAAGCCATTGCTGAAGTGATACAAAGTCAGGGTGGATTTTTGACCGAAAAAGATTTGGCGCGTTTTGAGGCAGAGTGGATTGAGCCGGTTTCTGTCAACTACAGAGGATATGATGTCTGGGAATTGCCACCCAACGGACAAGGAATTGCCGCCTTACAAATGTTGCAGATTTTGGAAGGCTACGATTTTTCAAAGATTCCCTTTGGCAGTGCCGAACACTTACACCTGTTTACAGAAGCCAAAAAACTGGCCTTTGAAGACCGCGCCAAATACTATGCCGATATGGATTTTGCACAAGTGCCTGTATCTGAACTTTTATCTGATGAATATGCCACAGAGAGAAGAGCGGAAATTGGAGCCAGAGCCAGTACCTACGAAGCCGGCGCCATCAGTCAAGGAGAAACCATCTATATGACTGTTGCTGACAAGGAGGGCTATATGGTTTCTTTGATACAAAGCAATTACTATGGCATGGGATCTGGCATCGTTCCTGAGAAAACAGGCTTTATGTTGCAAAACCGAGGCGCTCTGTTTAGCCTCGACCCAGAACACGCAAATGCCTATGCGCCCGGCAAAAGACCTTTTCATACCATCATACCTGCCTTTGTCACCAAGGATGGGCAACCCTTTTTAAGCTTTGGCGTTATGGGGGGTGACTTTCAACCCCAGGG
>JBMYLY010000082.1:0-4237 GCA_049596815.1 Flavobacteriaceae bacterium
GTTGGTAGAGCATCTCCCTTTTAAGGAGAGGGTCCTGGGTTCGAGCCCCAGCCAAATCACATCGACTTGGTAGCTCAGTTGGTAGAGCATCTCCCTTTTAAGGAGAGGGTCCTGGGTTCGAGCCCCAGCCAAGTCACCAAATCCCTCAAGCGCACGTGGCGGAACTGGTAGACGCGCTAGGTTGAGGGCCTAGTGGGAGTAATATCCCGTGGAGGTTCGATTCCTCTCGTGCGCACTTCTTTTTGTTTTTCCATTATTTTTTGTAATATTGTTTAATCTTTTACTAACAAAAGTTAAACAATTTGGATCGCGTCAAGAGCAGTTTTAGCATTAAAAATCTCGAGCACCTATCGGGAATAAAGGCGCATACCATAAGGATTTGGGAAAAGAGGTACGATTTATTTCAACCGGAGCGAACTGACACCAACATCCGCATGTACAATCTTGAAAGCCTTCAAAAACTTTTGAACGTTTCTTTATTGTATAACAATGGATTTAAGATTTCAAAAATTGCCAAAATGGAAATGGATGAAATCAACGAGTTGGTTCACAATATTACGCTTCGGAAAAGTCCATACGATTGGTCATTAGGTCTGTTCAAATTGGCGATGATAAATTTTGACCAACTGCTTTTCACAAAAACCTTTGACGAATTGATGGAAAAGTTAACTTTTTCTGAGATTTTCGAATCGGTTTTCAATCCCCTCATGGTTGAATTGGGCGTTTTGTGGCAAACAAACTCCATCAGTCCTTCACATGAACATTTTATTACAAGTTTGATCAAACAAAAAATTCATTATTTAATTGAAAAACTTCAGAGCCATGCTCCTAGCAAAACAGATAAGGTGTTTATCTTATTCCTTCCTAATAATGAAATTCATGAGCTAGGTCTCCTTTACGTAAATTATGAAATCTTAAATCAAGGATATAAAACCATTTTTCTCGGACAATCTGTGCCCACAGAAAGTCTTTCAAATTTGTTAGACCAAGATGGACATCTTTGTTTTGTGTCATGTTTTACTATAGAACCCAACAAAGACCAATTGGATAACTACCTAGAACATTTTACTAATGAATTACTCACCAAAGATGGGTCAGAATTTTGGGTCACAGGTTATCAATCCCAATTTATAAACGAAAAATCCTTTCCAAAAGTCAAAACATTTGCCTCCATTTACGACCTAACCAACAATTTGAAATCAGCTGTTTAGCTTATATTAAACAAAATTCCGATATTTAGAAACTCAATGGGGAGTTTGGCATTGATATGAAAGAACTATTTGATCAAATATCGAGACTGAGCAGCAAGCAGGTGACGGAAACATACAGCACCTCTTTTTCTTTGGCAACACGCATGCTTTCATCTGAAATCCGTCAAGATATTTACAACATTTACGGGTTTGTACGTCTTGCTGATGAAATCGTTGACAGCTTCCACCAATACGATAAACCTGTATTGTTTGAAAGATTTTCCCTGTCATTGGCACAAGCTTTGGAAGAAAGAATAAGTCTAAACCCGATTTTAAATGCTTTTCAAGAGACGGTTCACAAATACAACATAGATCCATCTCATATAGATGCATTTATGAGAAGTATGCGTTGGGACTTGGATAAAAAAGTATATACATCACAAGAAGACTACAAAGCCTACATATACGGTTCTGCCGATGTGGTAGGCCTGATGTGTTTGCAAGTATTTGTGAAGGGGGATAATAAACTATTTGATGAATTAAAGTCTTCGGCTATGGCGTTGGGCTCTGCTTTTCAGAAGGTGAATTTTTTACGAGACTTAAAAGCGGACCATGACGAACTGGAGCGCTCCTATTTTCCAAACGTGAACCTAAATGCTTTGGATGAAGTCTCAAAATCTAAAATCATTGAAGAAA
The DNA here is from genome assembly GCA_049596815.1 of Flavobacteriaceae bacterium. Classification (GTDB taxonomy): domain Bacteria; phylum Bacteroidota; class Bacteroidia; order Flavobacteriales; family Flavobacteriaceae; genus UBA724. The sequence continues at coordinate 1,887 of JBMYLY010000082.1, forward strand.
TTGAGGCTGATTTTGAGGTAGGTCTTGAAGGAATTTTTAAGTTGCCCGATGCGGCCAAATTTGGCGTGTACACGGCTTATAAATACTATCTACGCCTACTTAAAAAGCTCAAAAAAACACCTTCAGTTAAAATCAAATCGACTAGGATTCGGGTTCCTAACATTCAAAAAGTAGATGTCTTGGCACGTTCCTACGTGCGTTACCGATTCAATATTCTATAAATGGACACAAGTTTGGTTTGGCAAATTGTGATTTTTGTCATGACTTTTGTTGCAATGGAAGGTGTGGCTTGGTTCTCCCACAAATACATCATGCATGGCTTTTTATGGAGTCTTCACAAAGACCATCACAAAAAAGACCATACATCCTGGTTTGAACGCAATGATGCTTTTTTCATAATTTACGCCAGTATCAGTGCAGTTTTCGTGGTGTTATGGGGTGAGTTTGCTTTTTGGCCTGGACTCGCGATTGCCTTAGGCATTTTTGGATATGGGCTCACTTATTTCTTTGTGCATGATATTTTTATCCACCAGCGTATCAAATGGTTTCGAACTGCCAATACCAAATACGCCAAAGCCATTCGACGTGCCCACAAAATTCATCACAAAAGCCTGACCAAAGAAGATGGACAATGCTTTGGCATGCTTTGGGTACCCATGAAATTTTTTAGAGAAAGTTAGACTACAGCCTAGCCATTTTAATGGCAGCTACTGCGGCCTCCGCACCTTTGTTACCCAAAGCACCTCCGCTTCTATCGGTGGCTTGCTGAAGTGTATCATCTGTAAGCACACAAAAAATAACAGGGGTCTGCCCTAGTAAGTTTAGATCTTTAATTCCTTGAGATACCGCCTGACAGACATAATCGAAATGTTGGGTTTCACCTCGAATCACACTCCCTATGGCAATGATGGCATCGTAGCCTTTATCGAATTGGCGTCTGCACCCATAGACCAACTCATAGCTGCCGGGTACATCTATGCGGTCAACAGAGTTGGCTCCTTTTGAAGTGAGCACATCCTTGGCACCTTCAAAGAGGTTTTCTGTGATTTGAGCATTCCACTCAGAGACCACCAAAGCAAAACGCATTCCGTTTGCGTTAGAAACCGTAGATATATCGAGTTGGGTGCTATTTTGTTGGTGGGTTGCCATGGTTAGTTTTGAGCCATTCCCAAAAGTGCATCAATGTTTTTCGCCTCCGGTGAGTCCTCAAATTTGTCTTTGATTTCAGCAAAATATTCGGCAGCACGTTTTCTATTATCTAAATCAAGAGCTACCAATCCTGCTTTGCGAAGAAAACGAGGTTTTGTAAGGGCATTATCACTGTAGTCGAGTGCTTTTTCGTAATAATCTAGCGCGTCTTCATATTGATTGATTTCAGCAAAAGCATCACCGATACCTCCGAGTGCCAAAGCACCCAAAACAGGGTCGTCCACAGCAAAATCTTCTAAATAATCAATAGCCAATTCAAAATCTTTGAGATGTAGGTAAATCATACCCACATTGTAGGTGGCCAAATCGGCGGCGGCTGTCCCAGCGTAGTTGTCTATGATATCCAAAAAACCATACTTTCCTTCTCCTCCATTGAGTGCCAAGCCAAAAAGCGAGTCTTTTTGATCATCGTCAGCCAGACCTTGGTCGAAATATTTTTGGGCCTGAAACATTTCGTTATTGGCTTCCTCAGACTTTGGAAGCACTACAAAGTTTCTATATGCCAAAAAACCCAGAACCACAACAATGATTCCCAGTATGGAACCCAATATGATTTGCTGGTTTTTAGCCACCCAACGCTCGGCACTACCTGCCCTAGTTTCTAAGGAAGAAAAAACTTCTTCAGTGGTGCTTTCTGTTTGCTTGACCGATTCGGTCTTTTTGGTTGCTCTTTTTTTGTATGTTGCCATAGCCCAATTGTAATGTTCGCAAAAATATAATATTTATTCTAATGGACATTCTATTATTATGTTGAAAATTCTATAATTTGGTCTTTTAGAATTATCCACTTCAATTGTGCAAAATCTTTTTTTGGAACACTTATCTGTAGTCAATTATAAAAATATCGAAGCTGTTGACTATGTCCTTAACCCCAAAATCAATTGTTTTGTGGGGCGCAACGGTGTGGGCAAGACCAATATGCTTGATGCTGTGTACCACTTGGCTTTTGGTAAAAGTTATTTTAGCAGCCTCAACAATCAGAACATTAGGCACCATGCTGACTTTTGCATGATTGAAGGTTTATTTGAGAAAGAAAACAAACAAGTTCGCATTCAAAGCAGCCTTCAAAGAGATGGGAAAAAGACCCTAAAAAAAAACAATAAAACCTACAAAAAGATAGCCGATCATTTGGGCTTTATCCC
>JBMYLY010000083.1:0-4232 GCA_049596815.1 Flavobacteriaceae bacterium
TGAGGATTACCAACTCGATGCTTTTGAAAAACTGGTTTTTTACCCTGAGGTGTTTGCTTATTTGGGTAAAATTGCCAAAGAAATGGACTATGAACTCGTCATGGTTACCAACCAAGACGGGCTAGGAACAGACAGCTTTCCGGAAGATAGCTTTTGGCCGGTTCACAATCATTTGATAAAAACCTTCGAAAACGAAGGGATTGTCTTTTCGGACATCCTGATAGACCGCAGTTTTCCACAAGACAACGCACCTACACGCAAACCCCGAACGGGCTTGCTGACTGCCTATACGGATTCGGACCAATATGATCTCACCAACTCCTATGTAATAGGAGATCGGCTCACAGATATGGAATTAGCCAAAAACTTGGGTGCTCAAGGCATCTTCATAGCCAATCAACCCGATTTGGGCAAAGATGAAGCAGGTGATATCGGAGATATCATCGCCTTAACGACCACCGATTGGAAAGCCATATACGCATTTTTAAAAGCAGGGGCTAGGCGTTCTCAAATCACCCGTACGACCAAAGAAACTGACATCACCATCGACCTGAATCTCGATGGTACCGGTAAAGCAAGCATAGCCACAGGCATCGCTTTTTTTGACCATATGCTAGACCAGTTGGCCCGTCATGGCGGTGTGGATCTTTCACTACAAGTCAAAGGAGATTTGGAAGTCGATGAACACCACACCATCGAAGATACGGCTATTGCACTTGGCGAAGCCTTTGCGCAAGCATTGGGAGACAAGCTGGGCATCGCACGTTATGGTTTTTGTTTGCCCATGGACGATTGTTTGGCTCAGGTAAGCCTCGATTTCGGTGGGCGTAGCTGGTTGATGTGGGACGCCACTTTTAAGCGTGAAATGATTGGAAAGATGCCTACAGAAATGTTCTTCCACTTCTTTAAATCATTTGCTGACGGGGCCAAAGCCAACCTGAATATCAAGGCTGAAGGCTTTAATGAGCATCATAAAATCGAAGCGATTTTTAAAGCTTTTTCCAAAGCCATCAAAGCGGCCATACAGAGAGACGCTGAAAAACTAATATTACCCTCAACCAAAGGTATGTTATGAGTGTAGCCATCATCGATTACGGTGCCGGAAACATCCAGAGCCTTCGTTTTGCTTTGGAAAGACTGGGTGTAGCGGCTAAGCTGACCGATCAGGTTGACGAAATTCAGCAGGCAGACCGTGTGATTTTCCCCGGGGTAGGCGAGGCACGCAGTGCCATGACCAAACTCCAAGCCTCCAGGCTCGACAATCTGATTCCGACCTTAACACAGCCCGTCTTGGGAATATGTTTGGGTATGCAGTTGATGTGCGCACACACAGAAGAAGGCGACACCACAGGTTTGGGAATATTTGACACTCAAGTAAGACGTTTTGACAACCAACTCAAGGTGCCTCATATGGGTTGGAATACCAGCAAACACAACACTTCAGGCTTGTTTGATGGGATTGCCAACGAATGTTATTTCTATATGGTGCATAGTTTTTACGCCCAAATGTGTGATGAAACCATCGCCTCCATGGAGTACGGTCTGGCCTTTAGTACAGCCCTTCAGAAGGACAATTTTTATGGCGTGCAGTTTCACCCCGAAAAAAGCAGTAAGGCAGGCGCCAAATTGCTTGAAAACTTTTTGAAATTATGAGAATCATTCCTGCCATAGACATTATAGACGGCAAGTGTGTACGCCTTTCAAAAGGGGATTACAGCACCCAAAAGGTTTACAACGAAAACCCTGTGGAAGTGGCTAAGGCATTTGAGGCGCATGGCATTCAATATCTGCATTTGGTCGATTTGGATGGTGCCAAATCACAGCATATTGTGAATTATAAAGTACTCGAACAAATCGCTTCCAGTACGTCTTTACAAATCGATTTTGGTGGGGGTATCAAGTCTGATGAAGATGTGCGTATCGCCTTTGATAGTGGTGCCCAACAGCTTACGGGTGGTAGCGTGGCCGCCAAATCACCAGCATTGTTTGAAAAATGGTTGTCGGCCTATGGCCCAGAAAAAATCATCCTCGGCGCTGATGCCAAAGACCGTCGCATTGCCACGCATGGTTGGGAACAAACTTCAGAGCTAGACGTGGTCTCTTTTGTAAAAGACTATCAACAACGCGGGGTTTCTTATGTTATCTGCACCGATGTCAGCAAAGACGGTATGCTGGAAGGTCCTTCTTTTGAGCTTTATAAAGAATTGCTAACTGAAGTGCCCGAGATCAAGCTCATTGCTTCGGGAGGGATTTCTGCTTTTGACGAATTGCCTCAATTGGCCGCTATGGGCTGTGAAGGCGTGATTATCGGAAAGGCGATTTACGAAAAACGCATTTCCCTTAAAACTTTGGAAAATTATATTTTAAACCCAGACGCATGCTGACCAAACGCATCATTCCTTGTTTAGACATCAAAGATGGCCGCACCGTCAAAGGAGTCAACTTTGTGCAGCTACGCGATGCTGGTGACCCAGTAGAACTGGCCCAGCGCTATGCCGATGAAGGTGCCGACGAACTTGTGTTTTTGGACATTTCGGCATCCGAAGAGCGTCGCAAAACTTTGGCCCAACTGGTCAAAGAAGTGGCGCTTGCCATAGACATCCCTTTTACAGTAGGTGGGGGCATAGCAAGTGTAGAAGATGTGGATGTTCTTTTACAACACGGTGCAGACAAAGTGTCGGTCAATTCGGCTGCTGTTCGCAACCCTGAACTTATCAATGCGTTGGCGCAGAAATTTGGTTCCCAATGTGTGGTTTGTGCCGTAGATGCCAAACAGATCGAGGGTCAGTGGAAAGTACATCTCGTAGGTGGCAAAGTACCTACCGATATCGACCTGATGGCGTGGGTGCAAGAAGTGGCACAACGTGGGGCAGGGGAGTTGTTGTTTACCTCCATGGACCACGATGGTACCAAAAACGGATTTGCCAATACCGCCTTGGCACAGGTAGCCGAATTGGTCAATATTCCGTTGATTGCCTCAGGTGGCGCCGGAACCATCCCGCATTTTGTGGATGCGTTTGCCTTAGGCAAAGCCGATGCGGCCTTGGCAGCCAGTGTGTTTCACTACAAAGAAATCGAAATAAAAACCTTAAAAGCGGCACTTCGTGACCGCCAAATACCCGTACGATTATGAAAGTCAATTTTTCCAAACACGCAGACGGATTGGTGCCTGCCATCGTTCAAGATGCCAACACCCGCGTGGTGTTGATGCTGGGCTATATGAATGCCGATGCACTCACCCAAACCCAAGAGACCCAAAAAGTCACTTTTTACAGCCGTAGCAAGCAACGATTGTGGACCAAAGGAGAAGAAAGCGGGAACTACCTACACTTGGTCGATGTCAAAGTCGATTGTGACCAAGACGCCCTTTTGGTTTTGGCACGTCCGGAAGGCCCGACTTGCCATACAGGCAGCGATACTTGTTGGAACACCCAAAACGAGCCCTCTTACGGCTTTTTAAGCCATTTGGAAGCCACCATAAGCGCACGTAAAAATACCCAAGCTGAGGGCAGCTATGTGGCCTCATTGTTTAAAAAGGGCATCAATAAGATCGCCCAAAAAGTAGGGGAGGAAGCTGTAGAAACCGTGATCGAGGCCAAGGACGGAAACGATACCTTGTTTTTAAACGAGTCTGCCGACCTGCTGTTTCACTATTTGATATTGCTGCAAGCCAAAGGTTATTCGCTACAAGATGTAGTAGCAGTTTTGGAAACTCGGGAGAAGTAAGTTTTAAATAGTGGTTATTAGTTAATGTTTATTGGTTATTGGGCGGGGCGTTATGCTTCGCTGGTTTATAAATTCATCTTGAATTTGTACATTTAAGCATGCAACTGTCATCCGATATTTTTCGATTTTTTAGCGCACTCGCTCAAAATAACCACAGAGAATGGTTTATGGAGCATAAACCCCATTTTAAATCTCTGGAAACCGAGGTCAAGCAGTTTGGAGAGGCTGTCAAAGAGGCCCTGAACCGCCACGATAGCATTGACCGGTTTAAGTTGTTTCGTATCTATCGTGATGTGCGTTTTTCCAAAGACAAAACACCCTACAAAACCCATTTTGGCCTTACGTGGCACCGTACCAAACCCCATAACCGCGGGGGCTACTACCTACACCTCGCGCCCAAAGACTGCTTTTTGGCCTGTGGCTTTTGGGACCCCAATCCCGCAGACCTCAAACGCATACGAGAAGAACTGGCAATGGATGCTCAAGAGTTTCGTGAGCTGATAGCC
>JBMYLY010000084.1:0-3953 GCA_049596815.1 Flavobacteriaceae bacterium
CAAATTCAAACGCAAAGAGCCGCTTCTCTATATGTAGTTTGGCGAAGCAGACGATTCGACGTATTTTAGAATTAAATTCAGCTGCTTGTTTAATCCGAGACAGTTTATCAAAGAGACATTTACCTATGGGGCGGCTACCATTATTCCCCGCTTGCTCAATTTCGTACTTGTCCCCCTCCACACCCAGAGCCTCCCCCTAACCGGCTATGCCGAAAACACCACCTTTTACATCTATGCCGCCTTTTTTAATATCCTACTCACCTATGGGATGGAAACCTCTTTTTTTCGCTTTTTTAGCAATAGTGACTCTAAAGATCGTGTACTGGGAACAGCCACCATTTCGCTGCTGACGACCACGGCAATCATTTTTGCGTTGCTATTCACTCAAGCATATACAATCGCTGAAGCTGTGGGAATGCGCAGCCATCATTTTATTTTGTTGTTGGGGGTCTTACTCTGTGACACCCTTGTCGTGATTCCGTTTGCATACCTACGTGCCACAGGGAAAGCCAGTCGATTTACTTCCTTAAAACTTCTCAATGTGGGAGTTTATGTGGGGCTGAACCTTCTGTTTTTATGGTGGATTCCAAAAGGAAATGACAGCTTTTTAAATGATGACCCTGTACAATATGTGTTTATCGCAAATTTAGCAGCAAGTCTGCTGGTCCTTTTGCTTTTAATCCCGTTTTACTTTCGTGTGCATTGGCAATGGAGTCGTGCTCTTCAAGGACAAATGTTGCGCTATGGCGGACCGATTATGTTCGCTGGATTCGCCTTTGTAATCAATGAAAACCTCGATAAAATTCTGATTCGCCACTATATCGATGATGCCACCATGGGTGCTTATAGCGGCTGTTATAAACTCGCTGTATTTATGACCCTTTTTGTACAGGCCTTTCGCCTTGGAGCAGAGCCCTTTTTCTTTGCTTACGCCAAACAGAAAAACGCACCGCAAGTGTATGCGCTTATCCTCAAGTATTTTGTACTGTGTGGTGCGGTACTGTTTCTGGGGATTTGTGTGTTTCTCGAACCGTTAAAAGTGTTGTTGATCCGAAACGAAAGCTATTGGATTGCCATGCAAATTGTTCCTTTAATTCTGGTTGCCAACCTCTTTTTAGGGATTTATCACAACCTATCCATTTGGTATAAGCTTACCGATCGTACCTCGATGGGGATGTATATCTCTGTTGGGGGTGCATTGGCAACGATTGGGTTAAACGTATGGTTGATTCCCACCATTGGATTTATGGGGGCGGCTTGGGCTACGCTCATCGCTTATGGCTCCATGGCAGGTGTATCTTATGTGCTGGGGCGCAGATATTATCCGATTCCTTATCATGCGGGGCGATTGCTACTCTACCTATCCGTTTCTGTTGCAATGGGTTGGCTTTACATACAGCAAATTGCCAACTTATGGATGGGCACGCTAATGCTTTTTGTATTTTTGTTACTGGGTCTTCTTTTAGAGAAGGACGAACTAAAACAACTTTTTGCAAATGACCATTCAAATCGTAAATCAATCTGATCATCCACTGCCGGCTTACGAAAGCGCGGCATCTGCAGGGATGGATCTACGGGCACAGCTCGATAGCCCCATTGTTTTAGACCCCCTAGAACGGGGGATTGTGAAAACGGGCTTGTTTATCGAACTCCCTGTCGGGGTGGAAGCACAAGTACGTCCTCGTAGTGGCTTGGCTATCAAAAAAGGAGTGACCGTTCTCAATGCACCTGGCACGATTGATGCAGACTATCGCGGAGAAATCGGAGTGATTTTGATCAATCTATCCAACGAAGCCTTTACAATTAACCACGGAGATCGAATCGCACAATTGGTCATTGCCAAACACGAAACAATTACTTGGAAACCAGTAGAAAAACTCAGCGATTCCGATCGTGGAACAGCGGGCTTTGGTAGCACAGGCATAACGTAGAAAATATGAATATTATTGTACCCATGGCCGGACGCGGCTCACGCTTAAGACCCCACACACTCACCACACCAAAACCCATGCTGCCCGTTGCGGGCATGCCCATTGTCAGCCGTTTGGTACGAGACATTGTAAAGTTGCTCGATCAGCCAGTCACCAACATCGGTTTTGTTCTTGGGGACCCTGTCTTTTTTGGAGATGAGGTCGTCGATGAACTTCAACAACTGGCAAAAGAACTCGGGGCAAAAGCACACATCTTTCGTCAGTTCAAAGCACTGGGAACAGGGCATGCCATTTTGTGTGCTGAGCCCCTGCTTTCGGGACCGACGGTTATCGCCTATGCCGACACCCTCATTCGCGCCGACTTTGCCCTAGATAGCAATGCCGACGCCACCATTTGGGTTAAAAAAGTGAAGAATCCAGAGGCCTATGGCGTGGTTGAAACCAACGATAAAGGGGAGATCAAAGGATTAGTTGAAAAACCCCAAACCCAAGTATCGGACTTGGCAGTCATTGGGATTTACTACTTCAAAGAGGCGGCAGATTTAAAAGACGAATTGACCGCTGTGATGGATGAAAAGCTCACACGTGGCGGAGAATATCAAATCAACGATGGGATCTTGCGCATGATACAAAAGGGAAAATGCTTTACCACCGCCGAAGTATCCGAGTGGATGGACTGCGGCAATCCCGCTATCACCGTAGAAACCAACCAGCGAATGCTTCGAATTCTCGAAACAGAAGGCGAGCGTTTGGAAGGCACATATACCAACAACAACAGCACGGTGATTCCGCCTTGTTATATCGAGGATGGGGTTGAAATCCACAACAGTACCATTGGGCCTTATGTCTCGATTGGCCCAAACACTCATATTGAAAACAGCACCATTGAAAACAGTATGATTCAGTCTCATTGCGTATTGAGCGGGGTAAAGCTCAAAGATGCCATGCTCGGAAACTACGTCAAATACAATGGCGATTTTTCCGTTGTCAGCCTTGGGGACTATACCGAACTAAAGTAGAGAAATGCGCAGGGCTTTATTTTTTGGGATGATTTTGTTGATCATCAATAGTTGTGGTGTTTTACGACCAAAGCCGACCAGTACCCTTAGCGTTGCCAACACCAAAGAACTTCTCGAGCAAACTCAGCTCACCCAACCCACTTGGGAAACCCTGGATCTGCGTGGCTCACTCACGGCACGTCAGGGGGATATCAGCCAACGGATTACCATCACCGTTCGGATCAGTGCAAACGAGTTGATCTGGCTCAATGCCGCGGTAATCGTACCGTTGGGACGTTTGAAAATTGACCAAAGTGGAGTTGCCTTTTACGAACAAATTGGAAAAACCTTTTTTGAAGGGGACTTTTCGGCAATCGAAAAAACGCTTGGTCTCGCGCTTGGTTATACGCAAATTGAAAACAGCTTGCGGGGGATTCCCGTATTTGCAACCACAGCACGCAAAGCCCGTTTTGCAAGTATCAAAGACGGTTATGTCCTTAAATCTCGACAAGGAAACTTGCGATTGAGCAACACCTATAACCAGCAGTTTTTGATGACCAAACAACTCTTGACGCTTGGCAAACAACGCCTCGTTATTCACTATGATGATTATCAGCAAATCTCTGGGCAATGGATCCCGATGCAGATCAGTTATGAAGGACAGGCCAAAGGCGAAACGGTTCAATTGGAGTTTGCATTTCGCAATGCCGAAATCAATTCTGAGATTCGCACTCCCTTTTCCATTCCAAAATCCTATACCCGCTTATGAAAAAGTTATTGCTGGTCTTGCTATTGGTAATTTTCTTTGGGGAACTCTACGGGCAGGACGCTCGAGCCCGTTTAGAAAGCCAACGAAAACAGCTCCAACAGGAGATTGTGCAAATCAACGGCATGCTCCAAAAAAACAAAAGTCAAAAAGCGGATGCCCTTGAATCATTGGAGGATCTGTTTTTAAAAATTGATCGCTTGCGGGAATTGCTACGACTGACCAACCGCCAAATCAATGGACTCACTAGCCAGATCA
>JBMYLY010000085.1:0-3901 GCA_049596815.1 Flavobacteriaceae bacterium
CACACTGGTGAGGTGAATCACCAACAACCCCAACCAACCGCATAAGGGTCCGGGAATTACAGGAAGAAAACTTCCGGCCACGCCTACAACAACCAACAAAAACCCGACAAACAGAAGAAAGATGTCCATTTCCTATAATGATTTACTTGCGAAAGTAGGCAACCCAACGATGACGGCAAACCCAAACGGTATTTTTTGTACTTTTCAGACATCATGTGTCGGATGTTTTTGGGTTTTGTATTTCTTGTTTTGATTGGCTGTACGCAGCTTACCCAATCCCCTCCGAATAAGCCTGTAACCTCTTGGCAATCTACCGATCAGCCGCCTGTGTTTCCGGGTTGTGAACAAGAGCCTACCAACGACAAACAATGGCTTTGTTTTCAGGAAAATATTTCGAAGCTATTTGCGGATATATTTGAGAATCATACGGTTATTGACCCAAACCTTCTCAAAGATACCTTGTGGGTACAGCTTCGAATCAATCATTCTGGCACCATAATCCTCGATGCCATCAATGAAACAGATACGACCTCAGCGTTGTTTCTATCTCTACAAAAGGCGGTAACTCAATTTCCCAAGATGTCGCCACCCACCAAAACCAATTTGGGGGTGACCACTCAGGTAAGGGTGCGTTTGCCAATCAGGGTTCCCTAAAAAGTACTACTTTTGATTATGGCCGAAGCTCAAAAGCGCATCATTCTCGGAATCGATCCCGGTACCACCATTATGGGCTTTGGATTGTTGGCGGTGGAGGGCAACACAATGAGTTGCATCGCGATGGAAGAACTCAAGCTCAACACCAAAGACCATCATTATTTGCGCCTTCAGCAAATTTTTAACCGCACGCTTGCGCTGATAGACCAGCACCACCCCGACGAGATTGCCATCGAGGCTCCTTTTTTTGGGAAGAACGTGCAATCCATGCTTAAACTGGGTCGTGCGCAAGGTGTGGCCATGGCCGCCGGCCTGTCGCGGGAAATTCCCATCACAGAATATTCGCCTAGAAAAATCAAAATGGCCATTACAGGAAACGGAAATGCGAGTAAAGAACAAGTGGCCAAGATGTTGCAGTCTTTGCTAAAACTCAAAACCCTTCCAAAAAACTTAGATGCTACCGACGGCTTGGCGGCTGCGGTCTGTCATTTTTTTAACCCATCGGGCTCCTTAGAGGGAAAAAAATATTCGGGTTGGGCCTCTTTTGTCAGTCAACAATCCCACAGGATTAGAAACTAAATTTCGTTGAGCGGTCTGTATATCCATATTCCTTTTTGCAAGCAAGCTTGTCATTACTGTAATTTTCATTTTTCTACCGTACAAAAGCACAAACCCCAGCTGTTGGAGGCCATGACCAAGGAAATAGTCATGAAGTCATTTCAAAAGCCCAGACCTTTGGAAACGGTGTATTTTGGCGGTGGAACCCCTTCTGTATTCACCCCTTCAGAACTTGCACAATTGTTAGAAGCAGTCAACAAAAAACACCACCTACTCGCCGACGCAGAGATAACACTCGAGGCCAACCCTGATGACCTTAACATGTCCTATTTGAAAGATTTACAGGCTATGGGATTCAACAGGATTTCTGTTGGTGTGCAGTCTTTCCATGACCACGAACTCAAAATGATGAACCGTGCCCACAATACCCAACAAGCCAAAGAGGCTTTAGCGCTTGTGGCCGATGGTTTTTCCAACTGGTCTTTGGACTTGATGTTTGGCATGCCGCAAAGCACGGATCAATCTTGGGCCGAGAACCTCGAACAAGCCATGCATTATCATCCACCACATCTGTCCGCCTACGCATTGACCATTGAACCCCGTACTGTCCTTGAAAAATACATTGATAAAGGTTTTATCACCCCCTGTTCTGAAGAACAGGTTGTGTCTCAGTTTGAGCAACTGGTGGCGTACACAACAAGTGTAGGTTATGAAAATTATGAGGTGAATAGTTTTTCAAAGCCCGGAATGTATTCCCGAAACAATACAGGATACTGGACGGGAAAACCCTATATCGGAATTGGCCCCTCAGCGCATGGCTTTGAAGGCACACGAAGAGCATGGAATGTGTCTAACAACGCTCAATACATACGTGCACTTCGCAACAACACCCTTGCCGAAACCGAAGAAACACTCACCCCTATAGACAGGTTTAACGAATGTGTGATGACAGGCCTGCGTACCCAGTGGGGTGTTTCGTTGGATGAAGTTCATCGTAACTTTGGAAAACGCTACAAAGACCATTTGATTCAGGAAATTCAGCCACAAATAGTCGCTGGTAATATAAGACTGGAAGAAGGTGTTATCTATACTACCAAGAAGGGGCGTTTTTTGGCAGATGGCATTGCCGCCTCTTTGTTTTTGGTTAACCTCTCTTAGCCTTTATAAAGAGTCGCAAAGGCTTTGTGGAATTCGGGAATGGTTTCGATTCCTTTTAGAAAATTAAACACCCCAAAATGTTCGTTAGGGGAGTGGATGGCATCGCTGTCAAGGCCAAAGCCCATCAATACGGTTTTGCTACCCAAGGTTTCTTCAAAGAGTGCCACTATCGGAATGCTTCCCCCGTCACGTACGGCAATGGGAGCCTTTCCAAAGGTCTTTTCATAGGCTTTGCTGGCTGCTTGAAACTCCACCCCGGAGGTAGGCATCACATAGCCTTGACCGCCATGGTGTTCGGTCACTTTGACTTTGACACTTTTGGGTGCAAGGGCTTTAAAGTGATCGGCAAACAAGCGGCTGATTTCTTTCCAGTCTTGGTGGGGCACCAATCGCATAGAAATTTTGGCATAGGCCCTACTCGGTATCACGGTTTTGGCACCCTCACCCGTGTAGCCTCCCCAGATGCCATTAACATCTAGTGTTGGGCGGATGGATTTTCGCTCCAAGGTGGTGTAGCCTTCTTCTCCATGGATGTCTTCAATGTCCAAAGCCGATTTGTAGTTGGAAAGTGAAAAAGGAATTTTGGCAATTTCGTTTCGTTCTGCCTCGTTCAAAATTTCTACTTTGTTATAAAACCCTGGTATGGTTACGTGATTGTTTTCGTCGTGAAGAGAAGCGATCATTTGGGTCAAAATATTTATGGGGTTGGCAACAGCACCACCATACAAACCTGAGTGTAAATCTCTATTGGGTCCCGTGAGCTCTACTTCCATATAGCTCAATCCTCGCAAGCCTGTAGTAATTGAGGGTGTATCGTTTGCCAACATACCGGTGTCAGAAATCAAGATGACGTCATTGGCCAACAATTCCTTGTGTTCGCGCACAAACGCCTCTAGATTATCGCTGCCTACTTCCTCTTCGCCTTCTATCATAAATTTGACATTGCATGGAAGCCCATCTGTGTTGTGCATCACTTCCAAGGCTTTGAGGTGCATAAAGAATTGTCCTTTGTCATCACAGGCGCCTCTGGCAAAAATGGCACCTTCCGGGTGAGTGTCAGTTTTTTTGATAATGGGGTCAAAGGGGTCATTGTCCCACAAATCAAGAGGATCGGGCGGTTGTACGTCGTAATGCCCATAGATCAGCACCGTGGGCAATTCAGGATTCACCAAGCAAGATCCATACACGACCGGATAACCGGCAGTAGGGTAAATCTGGGTGTGTGTACAGCCCGATTCTTGTAGAAGCGTTTCTACTTTTTGCGCAGCTTGTTGCATGGCATCGGCGTATTTGGGGTCCGCACTGACAGAGGGAATCCGAATCAGGTCAAACAATTCCTCTATAAAACGGTTTTTGTGTTTTTGGATATAAGACAAGCCAGATGTCATGGTAAAAACAGTTAGAATTACAACACGAATATACCTTTAAATTCATTGAAAGAAAATAGGTAAAATGTACTTATATTTGCTGCCCCTATGCGGGTGTGGTGAAATTGGTAGACACGCTAGACTTAGGATCTAGTGCTTCACGG
>JBMYLY010000086.1:0-3832 GCA_049596815.1 Flavobacteriaceae bacterium
TTCCACTCCAACGACTCGTTGGTAGTTGCCGAGCCCCTGTAACAAAGAAAAATACATCAGGTGAAAACCATGGAGAGGCAATACAACTGCCGCAATTTTAAATATGTAGGCGTATTCATCTCCTTGAAAAATCAAAATGGACAATGCCGCTGAAAACAAGTACAACAACACAGCACCCACCAAAGTGAACACCCCAAAAATGACGTGCAGCGTACCCACCAAAGATGCTATTTTATGGGTGTGATTTTTCCATTCAGAGGAAAACCTTATGATACCTCGCTGCATACCCAAAGCGCCGTAAGAAGCCAAAATTTTTGAGATTCCCCAACACACCCAAACCAGAAGGGCCCAAGAAAATGGCAAATAGTTTTGTTAGGACAAAGCCCACGACAAACTTAATTGCAAAAGACAATGCAGAAAAAGAAAGAACACGGTACAAGTTGTCGTTAGTTTATGTTTTCTAAAATAAGAAAACTACAAGCATTGTGAATTATTGTTTGGCATTTCTTTTTCGCTCGTGTTCTTGCAATAAAATCTTTCGCAGTCGGAGTGCTTTGGGGGTCACCTCCACATACTCGTCTTTTTGGATGTATTCCAGTGCTTCCTCAAGGGTAAACTGAATGGGAGGTGCCAATTTGACCTTATCATCTGAGCCGGCTGCTCGCACATTGGACAATTTTTTGGTTTTGGTCACATTGACCACCATATCATCCCCACGCGAATTTTCTCCGATCACCTGACCGGTATAGATTTCATCACCGGGATGAATAAAAAACTTCCCTCTCTCTTGAAGTTTATCCAAAGAATAAGGAATGGCCGTGCCGTTTTCCATAGAAATTAGGGAACCATTATTTCGTTCGGGAATGTCTCCTTTGAGAGGTTCAAACGACACAAAGCGGTGGTTCATAATCGCCTCTCCGGCGGTGGCGGTAAGCAGTTGGTTTCTCAGCCCAATGATTCCTCTGGAAGGAATCATAAACGAACAAATCATACGGCTGCCACGAGGCTCCATGGCTGTCATCTCTCCTTTACGCATACTCACCATTTCAACCGCTTTGCCTGAGACTTCCTCTGGAAGATCTATGGTGAGCTCCTCTACAGGCTCACACTTGACCCCGTCTATTTCTTTGACGATCACTTGGGGCTGCCCGATTTGCAATTCGTAGCCTTCACGACGCATGGTCTCTATGAGCACAGAGAGGTGCAATACCCCACGGCCATACACAATAAACTTATCCGCCGCATCGGTAGTCTCCAAACGCATGGCCAAGTTGCGTTCCAATTCTTTTTCTAAGCGCTCTTTGATGTGGCGTGAGGTCACATATTTGCCGTCTTTGCCGAAGAAAGGAGAATCGTTGATCGTAAACAACATACTCATCGTTGGTTCGTCAATGGCAATAGAGGGCAAGGCCTCGGGCTGATCCAAATCGGCCAAGCTATCTCCGATTTCGAAGCCTTCCAAGCCTGTAACCGCACACAGATCGCCTGCGTGGACTAAATCTACTTTTTTCCGACCCAATCCATCAAAAACAAACAATTCTTTGGTGCGTACTTTTTCTACAGACCCATCGCGTTTACAGAGACTAATCTGCGTATTGGCCTCCAGCACCCCTCGCTGTAACCTTCCGATGGCAATACGGCCCGTGTAGGATGAAAAGTCAAGTGATGTTATCAGCATTTGTAAGCTGCCTTCCTCGGTCTTTGGTGAGGGAATATGAGTTACTACAGCATCTAGTAGCGGTTCTATGGTGTCTGTAGGATTTTTCCAATCGAGCCCCATCCAGTTGTTTTTGGCAGAGCCGTATAGCACAGGGAAATCCAATTGCCACTCCTCAGCGCCCAACTCAAACATCAGATCAAAAACAGCTTCGTGTACTTCATCGGGGGTACAGTTTTCTTTGTCGACTTTGTTGATAATCACGATAGGCTTTAACCCCAAATTCAATGCTTTCTGCAGTACAAACCGCGTTTGTGGCATGGGTCCTTCGAAAGCATCTACCAACAGAAGCACTCCGTCAGCCATGTTGAGCACCCGCTCAACCTCACCTCCAAAATCGGCGTGACCGGGTGTATCAATAATATTGATCTTGGTAGATTTGTATTGAACAGACACATTTTTTGACAAAATCGTGATGCCCCTTTCACGCTCCAGATCGTTGTTGTCCAAAATCAACTCACCCGTTTCTTGATTGTCGCGAAACAATTGACAGTGGTGCAATATCTTATCTACCAAGGTAGTCTTGCCGTGATCAACGTGTGCAATGATGGCGATATTTTTTAAGTTTTCCATAGCGGTGTTCAAGGCTGCAAATGTACCCTTATTTTAAAATCTTTATGGGCTCAAACACTATATATTGTATTTTTGCGCCATGATAAACGTCCAAGATTTCGCCAAGACCCCATCTCATCGTTTTTTTCTACTTGCTGGTCCTTGTGCCATTGAGGGAGAAGAAATGGCCTTGCGTATCGCGGAACAGCTTGTTACGATTTGTGACAAACTTGAAATTCCTCTAGTTTTTAAGGGAAGTTTTAAAAAAGCGAATCGCAGCCGTGTGGATAGTTTTACGGGAATCGGAAATGAAAAAGCACTCAAGATTTTGGGGAAAGTAAGCCAAACCTTTGATGTGCCCACCATTACAGACATTCACCAAACCGAAGATGCTGCCAAAGCAGCCGAATATGTGGACGTATTGCAAATTCCCGCCTTTTTGGTGCGCCAAACCGATTTGGTGGTTGCCGCAGCTCAGACCGGCAAGGTGGTCAACTTAAAAAAGGGGCAGTTTATGAGCCCTGAAAGTATGCAACATGCAGTTCGAAAAGTACACGACGCTAGCAACCCACACGCTTGGGTTACTGACAGAGGAACCATGTTTGGCTATCAAGATATGGTGGTAGACTTTAGGGGCGTTCCTGTCATGAAGCAGTTTGGCCCTACGGTATTGGACGTGACGCATTCGCTTCAACAGCCCAACCAGTCTAGCGGGGTTACCGGAGGCCGTCCGGAACTGATAGAAACCATTGCCCGTGCTGGCATCGCAGCTGGGGTAGATGGCCTGTTTATGGAAACCCATTTTGACCCAAAAAACGCCAAAAGTGATGGCGCCAATATGTTACCACTCGAATTGGCAGAAGGATTACTCACACGTTTGGTACGCCTAAAGGAAGCAGTAGCTTCATTGTAGGCCAAACATTCACATTAAAAATACCTAACTTTGCATCCCATTTTGGGACATAGTTCATTGAAACACATCGGGGTCGACTGGTTTTGACAGCAAGCCTGATGAAACGGTAAGCAAGTCGAGCGCTGGACTATAGCTCGTAAATCTCATAGTACCACCATTTTAAATGGCGAGAATAACTACGCTCTTGCAGCCTAATCGACTGAATCATAGTAAGTCCAGGCCCTAGTCCCGCTAGGCGGGAAGGCGAGATGTCTTGGTGCGGCCCTTGTTGACGGCAGCACATTTCAAGGCACCATCAAAGTCAACATAGAAATCTGGATGCTTCGACTGGGTTTTAAAACAAAGAAGATAAGGTATAGATAGGCGGTTTTCGGTCAGTCTATATTCGAAAACCAAACGAGAACTACACTTGTAGAAAGCCGTTGCCTCACTTGTTTGGACGAGGGTTCGAATCCCTCCGACTCCACGGCATTATTCCCAAAAATAATTTTTTATCTCTGGGAATATTTTTTTTACTAGTAATTTATAAAAATATTTAAGCATTTAAGTTGAAACTTTGTTTCTGAATTAGGGTCTAAGTATAAAAATCATAATGATGAAATTTATTTTAAACTTCTACATACTGATATTTATATTGTCTTGCACTAAAG
>JBMYLY010000087.1:0-3794 GCA_049596815.1 Flavobacteriaceae bacterium
CTGCACCTCTAAACAGTACTTTCAGTTTGAGCAAATGAGCGCTTTGTATCGCGAATGGAATGCACGGATAAACGTGATTTCTAGAACAGATATTTACGCCCTCTACGAAAGGCACGTGTTGCATGCGCTGGGTATTGCCAAATGCATGCGTTTTTTGCCCGGTTCTTCTGTGTTGGATGTGGGTACTGGAGGAGGATTTCCGGGCATTCCTCTGGCAGTATTGTTCCCTGAAACCCAATTTTATTTGGTAGATTCCATAGGAAAAAAAATCAAAGTGGTTCAAGCCGTTAGTGAGGCTTTGGGTTTGGAAAACTTAGATGCCCAACACATACGTGCTGAACAGCTTACTTCCGAGTATGATTTTATCGTGAGTAGGGCGGTGGCTCAGATGAGCACCTTTGTGCACTGGGTGGGGGACAAAATATCACCCGTCAACAGACATGAACAAGCAAATGGAATTTTCTATTTGAAAGGAGGGGATTTAACCCAAGAATTGGCACCCTTTCCAAAGGCTGAAGTCACGGCCTTGTCCGATTATTTTTCAGAGGACTTTTTTCAGACCAAGTCGGTTGTCTATCTGCCCCTTAACTAACCCATATGCGGGTATCTGTAGTCTTTGGGAGGCACCATGGTTTCTTTTATCAAACGTGGAGAAACCCAACGAAGCAGATTTTGCATAGACCCCGCCTTGTCATTGGTTCCTGAAGCTCTCGCGCCGCCGAAGGGTTGTTGGCCTACCACAGCCCCACTGGGTTTGTCATTGATATAAAAGTTGCCTGCAGCATTGACCAAATAGCGACTTGCTTCTTCGATGGCATAGCGGTCTTGAGCAATCACAGCACCTGTGAGTCCATATATAGACGTGTTGTCCACAAGGGAAAGTGTTGCATTCCAGTCATTGTCTGGATACACATATAAGGTGACTACAGGACCAAACAGCTCTGTTTCCATGGTGGTGTATTTAGGGTTTGTGGTCAGCAGCACAGTTGGCGACACAAAATATCCTTTGGACTTGTCGTAGGTGCCACCGGCCAATACCTTAACATCAGGGTCTTTGTGTGCGGCATCTATATAAGATGCGAGTTTGTCAAACGAACCTTCATGAATGACTGCGGTGATGAAATGACCCATGTCCTCAGGGCTACCGATTGTAAAGCTATTTACATTTTCGACTACTTTGTCAATGATGGATTGTGCGATAGATTCGGGGAGGTATATTCTTGATGCAGCCGAACACTTTTGACCTTGGTATTCAAAAGCACCTCGTGTAATGGCAGTGGCCACAACCTCAACATCTGCGCTGGGGTGTGCGAGGATAAAATCTTTTCCGCCAGTTTCTCCAACAATCCGTGGATAGGTCTTATATTGGTCTATCTGGGCACCTATTTTTTTCCACAACTTCTGGAATACAAAAGTCGACCCGGTGAAGTGCAAACCAGCAAAATCGGGATGTGACATCACGATGTCTGTAATCATCTCTGGATCACCCGATACCATGGTAACCACACCGTCTGGCAGGCCTGCCTCTTTAAAAATATCCATGATGATTTTGGCAGTATACATTTGGTGGTCACTGGGTTTCCAGACTACCACATTGCCCATCATAGCCATAGAGGCACATAAGTTTCCGGCTATGGCTGTAAAATTAAAGGGAGTAACAGCATAGGTAAAACCTTCCAAAGGTCGATGCTCAACACGGTTAAATACCCCATGCCCGGGAGCCGGTTGTTGGCTGTATATTTCCGAGGCAAAAGCGGCATTGAATTTTAAAAAATCAACGAACTCACAAGCAGCATCGATTTCTGCTTGAAAAATGTTTTTGGACTGCCCCAACATTGTGCCAGCGTTGATGATGGCTCTGTAGGGCCCTGAAATCAGGTCAGCGGCTTTTAAAAAAATTGATATTCTATGTTCCCACGACATGGCTGCCCATGCTTTTTTGGCTTCCAATGCGTTGGCAATGGCTTGATGTACGTGTTTTTCCTCGGCCAAGCTGTAAGTACCTACCACATGCTGGTGGTCGTGTGGGGGACAAATATCTTTGGTGTTTTGGGTGTGAATCTCTTCATTTCCGAGATACAGCGGCACTTTAACATGGTCGTTGTACATCTTTTTATAGACTTCCAAAACCGCTTTGCGTTCTGGTGAGTCTGGTCTGTATTCAAGAGTGGGTTCGTTAATGGGAGTGTCTAGAGTAAAAAAACCAAATGGCATAACATGCGTATTAAATTATAACAAACTTAAGCAAATATGTTAAATAATATCAGTTCAGCGCAAAAGCAGGGCTGAGCTTGAATTTGGGAATATAGGCCCTAAACTTTTTGGTTGTGGCCAAATTGATCATATTGAAATATCCGCTCATCGCGCCTACTGAAGATCCGATTAAACAACCCGAACTGTAAGTGTGGGTTTGGCCCGGCTTTATGACAGGTTTTTTTCCTACCACCCCTTCGCCGTCAATGACCGTAGTAGGCATCAATGAGTCAAAAATCTTCCAATGACGCGATTGCAATTGGACAATGTCTTTTCCATGATTCACAATCGAAATGCGGTAACCATAAGAATATTGCATTCGGTAGTTTTTGAAGTAGGTGCCTTCAAAAAAAGTCTCTACCGTGATGCGAATTCCGCGTGTAACCTGCTGAACCATAACGCTAAGCTACAAAAAATACAAATCCAATCGATGGGATTCAATCGGTTATTTTACTAGAATTTCCCTGGCCAACGCCCACCAAGCGGTCAAAGCGTTCCCCAAAGCGACGTACATATACCAAAGCGGTGTAATCGTTTTCTGTCTCCCAATGGCTTCCAGAAACAGCATGTTCTAGCCACTGGCCCTCAGCATCCTTGACCACAAACTTGTAGTTGTAAACCCCTTGTTTAAGTGGCAAGCCTAGGCTGTAAAGCCCGGAAACTTCATTATACTTTAATTGGTGATGGGATTGGGGCAGGTTGTTGTTAAAGCTCCCACTTACATAATACTCTAGGGGTGGAAACGTGGGTTTTGCCTGCAAACCAAAAACCACTTCAGTATAATCGGCTTCCGTGTCAGCGACCTCTCCATTTAAAGTCTGTATCACATAGCGACCATTGATGTCGGGCGCATAGGTGTATACCAAACCAGCACGCACATAGTTGGGATACAAAACACTTTGGTACAAATTATCGCGTAACACATAGGCCACGTTTCCGCCACTCGAGCGTAGGTCTTTGGTGTCAAAGTAGTGGTACTCATTGCCCCCATCAAAAACCAGTTCGGGCGCATATTCGTATTGCAAGAAGTTGTTGATGCTGTAATCATAATTCTTTACTTCTCGAATCGTAGACCATCGATCATTTTGCACAACCCAAAGGCGCAACTCTTCTTTGGGTTGACGAATACCAAGACCTGAAATCGGCACACGCAACACCAATCTTTGTTTGCTGTCAATATCAGATATATCTCGCACTCGTCTTACGCCGATCCCTACTGGAACAGCATCTTCTGAAACCAAAAACTTTTTGCTGAATACGACATTGCCATCCCTGTCCAAAACAATTAAAAGGTAATTGCCACTGAGCTTGATGCGGGTATTAGCATTGGGAATGTTCAGGCGGTAGTGGGTGTAGCTTTGCAGGGTGCCATAGGCGTTTTCCATATCTCGGATGCGCAGTTCATTAAACCCATCCAGATATTCTGATTCAAACAAATCTGTGGGTGTTCTTCTTGATGCTACAATATTTATTTTATCAATACTTTTATCTTGGGATAGTTGTTTTAAAACCTTCTCTATATCTTTAAGCAAAAAACTATA
>JBMYLY010000088.1:0-3644 GCA_049596815.1 Flavobacteriaceae bacterium
GAAAAAACATCCTCACAGGCGAATGGGTACTGGTATCCCCACACCGCACCAAACGCCCATGGCAAGGCAAAAAAGACAAGCCTCAAGAAGTGGAACGTTTGGCGTATGACCCCAATTGCTATTTATGTCCAGGCAATGCGCGTGCAGGAGGCGCCAAAAACCCAGACTATACAGGTACATACAGCTTCCAAAATGATTTTGCAGCCCTTCTTGAAGGCCCAAAAGAAACGTTTAAAGAGGGACTGCTAGAAGCCGAAAGCGAATCCGGAATATGTAAAGTGATTTGCTATCACCCCAATCACAGTCTAACGCTGCCGCTTATGGAGGTTGGTGATATTATTGAGGTAATAAACCTTTGGCAAAAGGAATACGCTGACCTTGGGAGTGATCCAAATATCAACCACGTACAGATTTTTGAGAACAAAGGGGCAATTATGGGCTGCTCTAACCCGCACCCCCACGGACAGATATGGGCACAACGCTCCATTCCACAAGAGGTGCAGAAAAAGGTAGTACGCCAAAAAAGCTATTGGGATCAAAACAAGAAAAGTTTATTGGGCGATTATTTGCAACAAGAACGCAACGCCAAAGAGCGCAATGTATTGGAAAACGAAAGCTTTGTAGCCCTGGTTCCGTATTGGGCAGTATGGCCATTTGAGACTATGATTGTGCCCAAAAGGCATGTTACTTCAATTTTAGAACTCTCACAGCAAGAGGTATCGGATTATGCGAGCATCCTAAAAGCCCTCACCACTAGATACGACAACCTTTTTGAAACCTCGTTTCCCTACTCTGCAGGCATACACCAAGCACCAACAGATGGAAAAGACAACAACCACTGGCATATGCATATGTCTTTCTATCCGCCCTTACTTCGGTCAGCTGAGGTCAAGAAATTTATGGTGGGTTACGAGATGTTTGCCAATCCGCAACGGGATATCACCGCTGAGCAAGCTGCGCAACGATTGCGTGACTGTGCAACCACACACTATTCAAAAAACAAAACATAAACAAAACCATTAAAAACAAAACCAAATGGATTTTTCAACAATAGACATTGCTGTATTTGCACTTTATGCACTCATCATTTTATCAATTGGACTTTATGTATCTCGCCAAAAAAAGGGAGAGACCAAAAGTGCGGAAGATTATTTTTTAGCAGGTAAATCATTGCCTTGGTGGGCGATTGGCGCCTCGCTGATTGCTGCCAACATCTCAGCTGAGCAGTTTATCGGCATGTCTGGATCGGGCTTTGCACTTGGACTTGCCATTGCCTCCTACGAGTGGATGGCCGCCATCACGCTACTTGTAGTTGGAAAATACTTTCTGCCGATTTTTATTGAAAAGGGACTTTATACCATTCCAGAGTTTATCGAAAAACGATACAGCACCAACCTCAAAACCATACTAGCAGTATTTTGGATCGCACTTTTTGTGTTTGTAAACCTAACAACCGTCCTCTTTTTAGGCGGGAAAGCATTGGATACCATTGTTGGAACTGGAGACGGTGGCATACTGCTTAACAGCATCATTGGTCTCGGCCTTTTTGCAGCAGCCTATTCCCTTTGGGGCGGACTGGCAGCTGTGGCTTGGACAGATGTAGTGCAAGTGGTGCTGCTCATCATCGGTGGACTGCTCATGGCTTACTTTGCACTGGCTAATGTAACAGACTCTGGGAGCTTCATCGATGGACTAAAATACGTCTATGAAAAAGCACCTGAACGCTTTTCGATGATCCTCTCCAAAGGAGAAATCATCACCCCCAATGGACGAGATGCTTGGTGGGACCTTCCAGGTCTAGCGGTGCTTATTGGCGGAATGTGGGTCGCTAACCTTTACTACTGGGGTTTTAACCAATATATTATTCAAAGAACACTGGCAGCGAAAAGCTTAAAAGAAGGTCAAAAAGGGATTGCGTTTGCTGCCTTTTTAAAGCTCATTATCCCTGTGATTGTCGTTCTTCCGGGGATCATTGCCTATGTGATGAACCTAGACCCAGAGACCGGCACACTAAATATGGGATTACTCAGCAGTGAGGGCTTTTTGGGAACCGCTGGCAATGTTGCCAACGACAATGCCGCACCTTGGCTGATTAAAAACTTTATCCCGGTAGGACTTAAGGGTCTTATCCTAGCTGCCCTTGCCGCTGCGATTGTGTCTTCACTGGCATCCATGATTAACTCCACGTCCACCATCTTTACAATGGATATCTACAAATCAATGTTCAACAAAGATGCCAATGACAAGCAAATGGTTAAAGTAGGACGCCTGACAGGGCTTGTAGCGCTTATCATCGCCATGCTGATTGCACCACAACTGGGCAGTTTGGGTCAGGTGTTCCAATTTATTCAAGAATATACAGGGGTCGTAAGCCCGGGGATATTGGCAGTGTTCCTAATGGGACTGTTTTACAAAAAAGCCACTAACAACGCAGCGATTTGGGGGGTGATATTGTCCATACCTATTGCAATGTACTTTAAAGTCGCACCCAACGGTTGGAGCGATGCAGCGATGTTTGTGAACCTTCCGTTTATGCACCAGATGATGCTTACTTGTATCGGAACGCTGCTTGTGATTGCAGGAATCAGTAAGCTAGAAGGCAATCAGGATGATCCAAAAGGCATCGTGCTGAGTAAACAGCTCTTTGCCACAGACAAAACCTTTAATGTAGCTGCCTTTGGCGTACTACTTATTACAGTGCTTTTGTATGCGTTGTTTTGGTAAGAGTACACAATAATTTTTAATTATTGTCCTCGTAAATTTTTAGGTAATCCAATACAAGTGCGTTGGGAAAGGTGGTGTTTTCATCGCTAACAACTCGCATTAGACCATTGTTTATGACCAAACACATGGGTTTATCTGGCCAGTCAGCTGATGGAACTTCTACTCCTTTGGTCTTTGTATGTATGAGCTGGTCATCGATATACCAACTCATACGATCTTTTGTCCAAAGAAATCCATAGGTGTAAAACTGATTGAATGCACTATAAGTTTGCTGAAAATTTTCAATGGGCACACTGTGGTCTTTTTTGTCGTTCCAACGCCCATATATATACCGCATAAACATTTCATCGGTTCGATTGGTATTAAAAAAACGCCCAAAATATTCCCATATATCAATCTCAGGGGGCCAGCCCCTGTTTGGGGAGTCGTCAATCAACCAAATGGCAGGCCAAACTTTATCGCCTTTTGGAAATTGTGCTCGTATTTCAATGTATACTCCTTTTTCAGTTCCATTAAAGTTAATTTTTTGCAAAGAGTTAATCCAGCCTGTGGTATAGTCAAACTGCCCTACAGGATCTGTTCCTTGTGTTGTTTCCTTTCTGTTTTCTAAAAAAAAGCAATCCATCACTAACATAGACATTATCGTCTACAAGGTATCCATCATAGTTGTCGTTCAACAGATGCTTACCACCTGTATTTTTATTCCAAATCATTCGAATGGATTCATCAGCGTCATGTATAAGCCCTTTTGACCAATTTGTTGTATTAAAAAAACCAAAATCATCTTGCCTAATCAGCTCATAATTTGCTGGAACAGGATTTGTAGATGAATTGTTATCATTTAAATCGTCTTCAGCAGCATCAGAGAGGTCATTATTTTGAGAATTACATGAAGTAAAAAAAACAAAGAGAAATGAAAT
>JBMYLY010000089.1:0-3412 GCA_049596815.1 Flavobacteriaceae bacterium
TCTGGGTGCTTCTTTTTAAATCTACTCCACAGGGTCTTAAAATAGTCATCGTTAAATTCAATAGGGCGACCTGAGAATATATTGTCATCACTATCGCCAACAACAAGCTCTTTTCTAATAAACTCTGGTATTGGCATAATGCGATTACGCTTAGACTTTACTCTACTGCCATCAACACTTACATAAGTAAGCTCTTTGTTAAAATCTCGCCACTTAAGTAGCCTTACCTCTCTGTGCGGTCTTAGCAAACACCCATAGGTAAATAGACAGCATAAATACAGGTTGTGATTAAAAGCTTTTAACTGCTTTAACACCCCTTGAATATCTTCAATGGGCTTGTGTAGTTTCTCTGTCTGTTTTCTTGGTTTTAAGGCGCTTTTCTCAATAGGAAACCCATTTTCATACAAGTGGTTTACAAGCACGTTTAAATGCCTTCTAACTGTGTTAAATGAGGTGCTGTTGTTGTGTCTTAGCATAAGGCTATCAATGAATTCAATAGGGATGCTTCCAGTAGCTTCTAATTCATCTCTAAGCTTTGTCGCCAAGTCCTGTAAGGTGCGCTTATATGCTTTGTTTAGTGGTTCATCAAGCTTTTGAGAAATCAATCTATCGAATTCAATAAGCTCTGGGCGACCTTCTGTCTTTTCAAACTGGTGGTTATTCATCACCAAGTAATCATAGACCATCTTGGCGAGTCTTTCAGTCTCTCTTCTGCGTTGTTTACAAGGATAAGAGTTTGGTTTAAAATCAACTCCTATCTTTTTAGCGTTGAATAGCCTGTAACGCTTCTTGTTTAAGTAAAAATCTATGTAGTATCTACCATCATTTTTAAGGCAGACAATTGGATAAGTAATACTCATTTCGGCACTTTTTCGGCACTAAATGAAGTAATCAGAAAAAACTATTTTTAAATGGTTGAAAAAGAGTTAAATACGGCAGTGAAATTTGCACGACCTCTTGACTGCCAGTCAAGCGCTCTAGCCAACTGAGCTCCGCCAGAATGACCTCTGTCGGGCTGGTACAAGCCCCATAAGGCAGGTCGCAAAATAAGGGGTTTATTTGGTTCTACAACCCATTGTTTCGCATCAGGTAGTTGGGCAATTCATCCACAGAAGTGAGCACACCGTCAGGCCTCACATTGGATTGCGCCACCAATTCTTCGCGGTATTTTCCTGTTTGTACCAACAAGGCCTGATAGCCCATTTTTTGGGCGCCCTGAATGTCATTTATCAAATCATCTCCGACCATTAAAATCGAATCTACATTACAATTGAGTTCTTGGGCTGCCAACGTAAAAAAAGCCGCACTCGGCTTCCCCACCACATGCGCTGCTTTGCCAGTAGCATGTTCTAGCGCAGCCACAAAAGCACCGCTATCCAACTGCAGTCCGCGATCGGTTTGGAAATAACGCCCTTTGTGCAGGGCTACCATCTCCGCACCTTCCAACACCTGATTCATCAATGTGTTGAGCAAATCATAGTTCCAGCGATTTCCAATATCGCCTATCACAATAGCCTCTGGATTTTCGTCTACATGGGGCGGATAATCGTCCTGAGCTTCAGGGCGCAGCACCAACCGACAACGCTTTAGCCCCAGTTTTTTGAGCTGCAACATACCGGCATAGTTGGCACTGAGCAGTTCATTTTCCTCCACTTGCAGGCCCAACCCTTGCAGTTTTTCAGTCAGCGCAGGGCGCGATAAGGTGGTGTTGTTGGTCACAAAGCGGTAAGGGATGCTTTTGGATTTGAGCCAATCCAAGGTTTCATTGCCCCCCGGAATCAGCGCGCCATCCACGTAGAACACCCCATCTAAATCAAACAATACCCCTTCAACCTTTCGCATATGACTTCCAACCTAATTATCCGTATTTTTGTCAAGTCAACCACAAAGATATGGGGAATCTACCGATACAGGAAGGCGTACAAGTCCACAAAAAAGATGCGGTGGCCTATGTGGGTTTTGCCCATCCCAAACAGAATTCTTTCCCCTCTGCCCAATTGCAACAGCTCCAACAAGCTTTTGTGTCATTGGCTGAAGACACCCAAATTCATGTAATAGTATTGCATAGCGACCCCACCAAGGTGTTTTGTGCGGGCGCTTCGTTTGACGAGCTTTTACAGATACAAACCCCTGAACAGGGCAAAGATTTTTTTATGGGATTTGCGAATGTAATCAATGCCATGCGCAGGTGTCCACAACCCATTATCGGGCGAATTCACGGACCTGCTATTGGAGGTGGGGTAGGCTTGGTGTCTGCCTGTGATTATGCGTTGGCGACTTCTGAGTCACGCATCAAACTTTCTGAAATTGCTATTGGTATTGGCCCTTTTGTTATTGCACCTGCCGTCAAGCGTAAAATCGGTGCCGCAGCCCTGTCGGACCTGTCACTTTCGGCACATGCATGGAAAACTGCCGATTGGGGCCATCAAAAGGGACTATTCGCTGAAATACACCCTGATTTTGACACATTGGAACAAGCTACCAACAACATGGCCCAGCGCCTGGCCGGCTATGCACCACAAGCCCTGATCGAACTTAAAAAAGCCCTTTGGCTTGGCACTGACCACTGGGATGAGCTGTTGGCACACAATGCCACAGTTTCTGGACAACTTGTTCTTTCTGAAAACACCCAACAAACCCTCAAACGACTCAAGAAAAAGAAATGATACGTATCACCAAAAGTTTTTCTTTCGAAACCGGTCATGCCCTATATGGGTATGACGGACTCTGCAAAAACGTTCATGGCCACAGTTATAAATTGAGCGTAACCGTTATTGGCCACCCCATCGATGACAGCAATCATGTCAAATATGGTATGGTCATAGACTTTAAGGATCTTAAAAAAATAGTCAAAGAGGAAATCGTTGACGTATTTGACCACGCCACGGTTTTTAATCAAAACACCCCCCATGTGTCTTTGGCAAAAACCTTGGAATCTAGTGGTCACAAAGTATTGCTAGTTGATTATCAGCCAACGAGTGAAATGATGGTCATCGATTTTGCCCAAAAAATCAAAGCCCGCTTACCGAAAAACATCACACTTCATTCATTAAGGCTGCAAGAGACTGCCTCTTCCTATGCTGAATGGTATGCGAGCGACCAGTAATTTGTACTTTTGAAGCCATGAAAGGCAAAAAAATCTATTTTGCTTCCGACAACCACTTGGGCGCACCCACTGCAGAAGCGAGTGCGGTTCGTGAGCAGATTTTTGTCAACTGGCTCGACCATATCAAAGCCGATGCCGAAGCCGTTTTCTTGTTGGGCGATTTGTTCGATGTTTGGATCGAATACAAGTCGGTTGTACCTAAAGGATATGTCCGTGTGTTGGGCAAGCTGGCCGAGTTGTCCGACGCCGGCATAGCCATTCATTTTTTTGTGGGCAACCACGATATGTGGATGCGCAACTATTTGC
>JBMYLY010000090.1:0-3159 GCA_049596815.1 Flavobacteriaceae bacterium
AAATGATTCTTGGCGTCTGTGATTCCGATACGCTTAAAATCAAAAATTTGACATCTTGATAGTATGGTGGGAATGATTTTGTGTTTCTCCGTGGTCGCGAGTATAAAAATAGCGTGTGTGGGAGGCTCCTCCAGGGTTTTTAAAAATGCATTGAATGCCGCTTGAGAAAGCATATGTACCTCGTCAATGATATACACTTTAAACTTACCCACTTGAGGGGGGATTCGTACTTGGTCAATCAGATTTCGAATGTCTTCAACAGAGTTGTTGGAGGCCGCATCGAGTTCAAAAATGTTAAAAGCGTAGTCGTTTTGTGGGTCTTGCCCATTTTGGTCGTTGATTTTTTTGGCCAAAATACGCGCACAGGTGGTTTTTCCTACACCACGTGGCCCACAAAACAATAAGGCTTGCGCCAAATGATTCTGTTCTATAGCATTCTCAAGGGTTTGAGTGATGGCATGCTGACCTACCACATCTCCAAATTTTTGAGGTCTGTACTTTAAGGCAGAAACGACAAATGGCTCCATATCCTACAAATATATCAATATTGGATGGGATTTTGAACCGATTAACAAGATGGTTTTGAACAACAAAATACCGTATTTTTGTTCCGCAGGCCACCTTACCGCTCTGTCTTAATGCAGAGAGGAAAGTCCGGACACCACAGCGCAGTATAGCGGGTAACGCCCGTCGCTTGGCCCTTTGGGTGAAGTAGGACCAGTGCAACAGAAAGCAAGTACAGTTCGGCTGTAGTGAAATCAGGTAAACTCTATACGGTGAAACGCCAAATATACCAACGCTTGAGGGTAGCGCGCCCGAGTTGGCGGGTAGGCGGATAGAACCCATCAGCAATGCTGGGTCCAGATCAATGGTAAGGCACGACAGAATCCGGCTTACGGCCTGCTTTTTTATTTGTTTGTCGGTCCCATCATGTCTGTAAAAAAGCATCATTGGCTTCCCAAAGTTCAATAGCATTGCCCTCTGGTTCAAGGATGTGAACAAATTTCCCATAGGGATATTCTGTGATTTCATCGATCACGGTCACACCGCTTTCTTGCAATTCTTCTAGAATGGCTTTTAGATTATCTACACGATAATTGATCATAAAATTTTTCTTGGAGGGCCAGAAATAATCTGTCTGACTGGGCAAGGCTGACCACAAAAAATAATTAATTTCTTCAGGATCGTTGGCATTTCTAAACTCAAAAGAAGAACCGTAAGGGTTAAGGTGAAATCCCAGTACATCTCTGTACCAATTTCGTAGGTTTTCTGGCTTTTTGGCTTTAAAAAACACACCGCCAATGCCAATGACTTTGGGTTTGTTCATGGGGGCTTTTTGTGTTAAAGTTACACAAACTATACAGAGCGCAAAAGTGCTGCGCTTTGAGGCCCCTCATTGAATAGCAGGTCAAAGATGCTCAGATTGGGAATAAAGCCGTTCTTGTCTGAAAATACTTGGATGTATTGAGGAGTTTCAATTGGCAGGGGGATTTTTGCATTTGCCCAGCTACGCGCATCGGTTTCTATCTGAGATTTCTTAACAAATGACTGGCTTGTTTCCTCGGGGTAAGGGATGTCTAACAATCTGGCAATAGTACGATTCACGAGGGTGTTAAAATCCATCAGCTTTTCGTAGGGTTTCAAGTACAAAGGGCTGATGTCATCCTCGTAATACTCAAAAAATGGTGAGGATCTATAGGCGGTTTGTATGCTTTTCCAGTGTTGTTTTTGCCAAGCAAATTCGTTTGCGATTTCCACATCTGAATACCGCTGATATCCCTCATGCCCCAAGTGTTTGATTGGAATACTCAACAATTGCTTGCCGTTGGCAGCATGTATATAGGTGCGGTTGCGGTAGGTTTGTTTTTCGTAATGATCGTGTATTTCCCAAACAATATGCGCTCCTTTGGCTATTGGCACCCAGTAGGCGAGGGGGGCAGCATAGGCTATGGGCAAAAGAAGGCCACTCATTTCTTGCGTTTGCGGTACCAGCTAAATCCTTGCCAAACGACCAAAAAAGCGACGAAATGCCAACGGTAAGAAACGGGTTCTCCAGAACCACCTACGGTTGTAAATACCCTTTCCCAGCGCACTTTCATGTTTCTTAGTCCATCGTTGATTCCGTCAATACTCATCCATATAAAGATGGGTTTTCCAACAATGTGATCATCGGGTACAAATCCCCAAAAACGGCTGTCCTCAGATCGATGGCGGTTGTCTCCCATCATCCAGAAATAGTCCTTCTCGAATGTGTAGGATGTTGCCGTTTTTCCGTCTATGGCAAACTGGTTGTTTTTGATTACCAAATCTTTGTTTTCGTAATCACGAATGATTTTTTTATACAAAGCGATGTTTGCGGAAGTTAGGTTGACTGTAACTCCTGCTTTAGGCAAGACGATGGGACCAAAATTATCTTCGTTCCAATTGTAACGCACATCGTTTGGAAAAAATTGGGTGTTATAAGATTTCTGGGTGTTTATGTTGCGTATAAGACTGTCAAAATCGTTGGTTTTTCGCAACACCTCCGCTTCGGCCAATGTTAGATACAAACTCTTTTTGGTTTCCATCAACTCACTGGCGTTGATACCATATTGCCGAACCACATCAGTAGGCAACCCTTTACCTCCTGTCATGACTGTAAAATTATTGGGTTGGTTGTTGCTCACCATTACAATGTAGGACCTAAGCGCACCAAAACGCTCTTGTGTGATGTTGTTGATCCGAAAAGTACGTGTGATATCTGTGATGCCCTCTTGTACAAGCGCCCTTGAAGAGATCCCCGATTTTTTATAGGCAGTGTAGCCATAAAGCGGTTTGGCACGATCAGGCAACTGTGTTTGGGCTCCGTTGATATGTATGATACCATCGATAATTTGGAGTGTGTCTCCCGGAAGTCCCACACATCTTTTTACGTAGTTAGACTTCTTGTCTATGGGCTTTTCAACCCCGGCTTCTTTGACAAAAAATTGCCGAACCGTATCGGCAGGCCAGCTAAAGACCACAATCTCATTGCGCTTGATTTCTTGCAGCTTGGGAAACCTGAGGTAGGGGAGTTGTGGCTTTTTTAGGTATGAGCGCACGCCTGTTCCGATGATGGTATCATGAACCATGGGAAAGGAAACCACCGTTTGTGGCACTCGCGCCCCATAGTGATATTTG
>JBMYLY010000091.1:0-3000 GCA_049596815.1 Flavobacteriaceae bacterium
TTGTTATGAGGGTTTTCAAAGCGGAGATGAGACCTACATCTCCATAACTACAATAAAAGTGGCCGTTGCCCCCGTTGAAAGATTCCATTGGTTGGAGGCCAACAGTTTTTTATCCGCATCGTAGACCCGAAGTTCAGCCGTGTTGGGACCTGAAGAGCCTTGGTTAAGCGCTTGAAAATCAAACTTATTAAAACCGGGTTTTAACTCAATTTCAAACACAAAAAACTTGTTTTTTAAGTAAAGGTTGGGCAGCAACACCTCATCATTTAAAGAAATAGCTACGCGATCCCCGTCCTCATACTCAAAATCACGACAAACAATCACGGCTGTTTTGGAATTGGTTTTTACATCACCCAAATAAGTATCGCCCAAATAGCCCAAGTTGGCATTGGATTCTTCACGTTCGCGAAGGCGTTTTAAATAGGGTGCCGAATTGTCTAAAAACCGTTCTTGATCAAAAAGGGTGGATTTGGGCTCCTCTTTTTTATCTAAGAAAGAATAATCTTCAACCGAATTTCCTGAATTGAGCAATCCTAGAATGGGTTTGTTGGGGGTTTCAAATGGGTTTTCTGAGGTGGTTTCTTGGGAAAACAATAGCATTGAGCCCATCAGGCATCCCAAAGTCAGGACGACTTGCCGTAACGTAAACCTATTGCTGTTCCAAAAAAACATAAACCCGAATTTACCAAAATCAGTGCAATTGTTCCCAACAAAAACCATGCCTCGTCACCAGACTTAGCAATAATGGCTTGTCCAAGCACACTCAAACCAAAACCTACCAAAGCCAGTCCCAGCACCGCAAACCAAAACCATTTTTTACGCAAGCTACCCACTATAGTGTCTTTTGTTTTGAAAATAAGACAGCAAGCCCAACACAAAAACAACACCTATGGAGTAATAAACAAAGTCAGGCGTGATGACCTTGTCACCGCTGGCATAGGAGTGCAGACCGACCAAATAAAAATTAACACCAAAATACGTCATAATGATACTGGCAAATGCCACCACAGACAATAAATTAAATAACCATTTGCCCCGCAATCCGGGGATGATACGCATGTGAATAACAAAAGCATAGACCAAAATACTAATCAAAGCCCATGTTTCTTTGGGGTCCCAACCCCAGTAGCGCCCCCAACTTTCGTTGGCCCATTGGCCACCCAAAAAGTTTCCAATCGTAAGCATAACCACACCGACGGTCAGCGCCAACTCATTGACCACCGTCAGTTCGTTAATGTTGAGCTTCATGCGTGCTTTGTTTTTGGAATTGGTCAATATCATCAACAGCATCGAGACCACTCCTAAAATCATTCCCAAAGCAAACGGACCATAGCTACCCACAATCACCGCAACGTGTATCATAAGCCAGTAACTGTCCAATACGGGTACTAAATTGGCAATCTCAGGATCCATCCAATTCCAATGGGCAATCATTAAAATCATGGAAGCCACAAAGGCAGTTGCAGCAATGGTCAAATTGGATTTTCGACCAAATGCCAATCCCATACCCACAGTAGCCCACGCCACATAGAGCATAGACTCATAGGCATCACTCCAAGGCGCATGACCCGATATGTACCAGCGAACTCCCATACCCACGGTTTGGGCAACAAACAAAGCCACGATGGCCGCAGTACAAAGGTTGATAACAAAGGACAGCCCTCGATAGTCAAACAATATTTTTAAAATCAGCAGCAAAAACATCACGGTCCCCACATACATATACCAAGAGAATAGACGTTTAAAAATGTCATATTTGTTGTACAATACTTCGTAGGCTATTTTCTTTTCACTCGGTATGATGTCGGCTCCGTATTTCTGTTGAAAGCCCGAGATACTTTCCAAAAGCTGATCTGCTTGTTCATAGGTTCCTTGACGTAAGGCACCCAAGTACAAAGGCATCACATTGCGCACATAGAGTGAGTCAACCCCTTCAAAAGTGTATTCACCCAATTCAGGCACAGAAGCCCACTTGTCATTGGGATGATTGGGTACAGGGAAGATTCGCAATACCTTTCCTTCTAGAGCACTGTACAACAAATTGACCCTTCTGTCGGTTTCAATAAAATCTTTTTGAAATTGATTGGGAGTCGCTGCCCTATAAGCTGCTTCCAAAACAGGGGCAAGTTTGTAGCTGCCATCACCATCAAAAAAGTCAACAAAAGAGGCATACTTGGCATCACTTGCAACTCCTGCCAAAGCGCGCAAACTGTCATTGCCACGCTTGAGATATATAAAAGGTACCTGATACCATAACAAAGGGTTTTGTTGGATAGAGAGTAAAACCTGATTGGCATCGAGCGACTGGTAATGGTCCGATTTGCTCACCTTACGCACCAATTCCGATGCAAAGGTATTGGCGGGCTTCATACGTCCACCCAAATCTTGTATGACAAGTTTGCCGAATTTGGCAGCTTGGGGCGTTGGTACCGCCTGTTGGATTAGAATAGAATCTAAATCTTGGGTAGGCGTAGTGGTTGTGGTATGCTTATGATCTTGTGCTGTCAAACCCATACCCAACATCAAAATAAAAGCGGTGAGCGCTGCTTTCTTTTGACGTATTTTTTCCAAAGTGGCAGCCAGACTTCTGAATCTTGTCTTGCCAAAAAACAAGATTCCCATCAATCCAGCATACAGCAAAAAGTAGCCTGCATAGGTAATCCATGTGCCCCAATAATCATGATTTACGGACAATATGGTTCCTTTTTCATCGGGGTCAAAAGAGGCTTGAAAGAAGCGATATCCTTTGTGGTTGAGAATATGGTTCATGTAGATATCATAATCAAAAGGAGCTTCGTCCAACACACGAACTTTACTCATAAAACTGCTGTAGCTTTTTTCAGTTCCTGGATATTTTTCGGCAATAAAGTCATTGAGCTGAATGGAAAACGGAAGTTCCTTTTGAAGGGAGCCATACTGTACCCAAAAATCTAAACCCCCTACGGTTACTTTTTTGGGGTCATTGGTAATTCCTTTGGCACCCAAAACTTGAACACTTTG
>JBMYLY010000092.1:0-2982 GCA_049596815.1 Flavobacteriaceae bacterium
ACAATTAACTAACAACCGTTAACCAATAACGATTAACTGTTACTATCAACACTTTCCATACGGAATCAATTCGTTTGAGGTTGTTCCCGTTTGGTCACCAGATACACCCCGACTAACACAAACCCGATGGCGAGCCATTTGGTGGCATTCATTTGATCGGCACCCACAGCAAGGGCAAATAAAATCCCAATAATGGGCTGAACATAGGTAAAGACCGAGAGGGTAGTAGCCCGCAAATGCCGTATGGCATACATCATCAATAAATAAGTCATAAAGGTTGTGCCGAGAACCACAAAGCCAATGCGCCACCAAATCGACAAGGGAATCTGTTGCCAGTCAACCGCCAAAAACTCGGGGAAGGCCAAGGGGCTGCTGATTACCAGTCCAATCAAAAAGAGCCATTTAAGCAAATGAATGGTATTGTATTTTTCACTTAAGGGTTTGACAAAAATCATATACAAGCCATAGGCGCTGGCATTGACCACAAATAAAAAGTTGCCCAAGGCGATATTAGGTGCATTAGGGGGAGCGTGTTGATTAAATAAAATAAGCGACAACGCACCTAAAAACCCGAGGAGAACGCCAATCACACGATAACGTGCCATTCGCTCTTTGAGCAGTAGGGCAGAAAACAAAAACACCATGATGGGAGTGGTGGTGATAATCACCGTACTGTTGATGGGAGTGGAATATTCAAGTCCTTTAAAAAAGGCGAGCATATTGATAGCCATACCCAAGAAAGCAGCGCGAATAAAATGCCTGAAATCCGCACGGGCAATGGGCTGTTTGGGCAAAAACAAACTCACTGCCCAAAAAAGTACTGTTCCACCAATTAGCCGAATCATGATAAAGCCAAATCCCTGTACATGGGTGGGCATGACATCTTTAGCAATGGTGTGGTTGAGAGCATAAATGGTGGTGCCACCCAAAGCGGCCAATATAGCGAGGAATCGCTTATCCATGAATGGCCTGTTGCATGGCAGCAACCGTTTTTTTGGCATTACCCAAATAAAAGTTGTTTTCCCAGTGAAGAATTGGGCGTTTTAGACAACTGTATTCAGTTTCTAAAAGCTGTTTGTAGCCATTTTCGTCTAGAGTTTTTCCCGCTTTGTTAAGGGCTTGTAGAACCCGAGAGCGTTTGTTGATGAGTTGCTCATAAGAATGGGTCACGGCATAAAGGGCCTCGAGTTGTGCCTGACTAATGGGGTCGTGTTTGACATCCTGCAATTTGGTGCCTTCGGGCAGGTTGAGATCCTTCAGAATGCGCATACAAGTGTTGCAAGTCGATAAGTAGATGTAGGTGTTCATTGTGCTTTTATTTCTAACTCAAAGATGATGAATTTTTTGTGAAAAGTGGGTTTGGTTACGCAAACATCAATACATTTGTTGCCAAATCATATTGAGATGGGAAAAGACAACCTCCAGTTCAATTCAAAAACCATTCATGGCGGACAACAGCCCGACAAGGGCTATGGCGCTGTGATGCCCCCGGTTTATCTAACCTCCACCTATGCCCAAAGCACGCCTGGAGGGCATCAGGGCTATGAATACAGTCGCACACACAATCCCACTCGTACGGCACTCGAAGCTGCTTTGGCAAGTATCGAAGATGGCGCGCACGGATTCTGTTTTGGCTCGGGCATGGCCGCCATCGATGCGGTCGTCAAGCTCCTCTCTCCGGGAGACGAGGTGATTTCGACCAATGACCTCTATGGCGGAAGTTACCGGATATTCACCAAGATTTTTGAAGACTTTGGGATAGCGTTTCATTTTGTCGATATGCAAGATCCCGCCAATGTGGCTGCAAAAATCAATGCCAAAACCAAGCTGATCTGGGTCGAAACCCCCACCAATCCGATGATGAATGTAGTGGATATCGAGGCCATGCACAAGCTGGTGGCAGACAAAGATATTTTACTTGCCGTTGATAATACCTTTGCTTCTCCTTATCTGCAACAACCCCTCACAATGGGTGCTGATATTGTGATGCACTCCGCAACAAAATATCTTGGGGGACACTCCGATGTGATTTTAGGTGCCTTGGTGGTACGCGATGCCGCATTGGCAGAGCGTTTGTCGTTTATCCAAAACGCCAGCGGTGCGGTTTGTGGTCCTCTAGATGCCTTTTTGGTGTTACGAGGAATCAAAACCTTGCATGTCCGTATGCAACGTCATTGTGAAAACGGAGAAAAAATCGCCCATTTTCTCGCCGACCATCCCAAGGTCGCCAAGGTGTATTGGCCTGGCTTTCCGACTCATCCCAATCACGAGGTGGCCAAACGACAAATGAATGGATTTGGAGGTATGATTTCGTTTGTACTTGCAGATGATTCTATAGAAAAAGCCACCCAAATGGTAGAGCAACTTCAACTCTTTACCCTAGCCGAATCGCTCGGAGGCGTGGAGAGTTTGGCTGGACACCCTGCGAGCATGACCCACGCATCGATTCCCAAAGTAGAACGGGAAAAGTCAGGTGTGGTCGATGGCTTGATTCGCTTGAGTGTGGGCATCGAGGACAGCGATGATTTGATCGAAGACGTCAAACAAGCAATTGGCTAGCTGATTGAAATTAATCCGTATTTTTATAAGATAAAACTTAACCATGAAACAAATCATTGAGCAGTTTATCGCTGATGTCGAAAAGCGCAACCAACATGAGCCAGAGTTTATGCAAGCGGTTCGTGAGGTTGCCGAAAATGTAATCCCCTATATCGTTCAGCATGACATCTATCACGGTAAAAACATCTTAATGCGGATGGCCGAACCCGAGCGAGTCGTAAGCTTTCGCGTACCGTGGATTGATGATACCGGAGAAATTCGGGTCAACCGTGGTTTTCGGATCGAAATGAACTCTGCCATTGGGCCTTACAAGGGTGGCTTGCGTTTTCATGAGTCGGTCAACCTGAGTATTCTTAAATTTTTGGCATTCGAACAGGTGTTTAAAAATGCGCTGACAACCCTTCCGATGGGGGGTGGAAAAGG
>JBMYLY010000093.1:0-2974 GCA_049596815.1 Flavobacteriaceae bacterium
GAAATTTTTTCTCTGACGGCTTGCTGTAGGCTATCCGTCATCTGAAGTGTAGTAAGCGACCCAGCTCCGCCATGAACAACCAACACAGCCTTGGGGGTGTTGGTTTTTTCAGAAATATTGCAAGACCAAGCAAGCAATATCACAGAGAACAATATTGTTTTTTTCATTTAAACATTTACAACAATGAGCACCAAGTTAATAAGGATGCTAGCAATGAGCAAATTGTAAACGGTTTTTACAGGCAGTTGCGCTATGATAGCACCGTTATAGAAAGAGGCAGCATAAACGCTTATAGCCAACTGTATCATGATCCCCGTTGTTGGTGGGTGCATCAACAAATACAGCACTGCTATAGAGGCAATACATGTCTGTAGAATGGTAGTTAGGGGAATAAGTTGTAAATAATGCGAACGAAAATAGATGAAAGATTTTAAGTACATATTCGATAAGATTTGGAATACTAAATATACAAAAAACAAGACTACATCCATCCACGAAAGCCCTTTTATTTCCCCACTTTTTTATTTCATAACCCCTGTTTTTTAAAAAATTCCTAAATTCGCACAAATTATGGAGGATGAGTGACAGGTTACTGCTCAACGCCAAGGAAGTAAATATCATCCTGAATCGCCTCGCTTGTCAGCTTCGCGAAACCCACTTAGATTTTTCCAACACAGTTCTTATAGGTCTACAGCCAAGAGGCACCGTTGTAGCCAAAAGATTGGTCAATATCCTTTCTCAAGAATATGGGATAGAAAACATCCAACTTGGTCTTATAGACATCACTTTTTTCAGAGACGATTTTCGTCGTACCACCAAAGTTTTAGAGGCCAACGAGAACAGGATGGAGGTGCAAATCGAGGGTAAGCGAGTGGTGCTTATCGATGATGTATTGTATACAGGTCGCAGTGTCCGCGCAGCGCTAACAGCCATTGACTCCTATGGCAGACCGTCCGAAATACAGCTGTTGACTTTAATAGATCGTAGATTTTCACGTCACCTGCCTATACAACCCGATTTTTTGGGAAGACAAGTCGATGCCATACAAAACGAACGCGTACGTGTCCACTGGGAAGAGGAGGACGGTCATGACGCAGTATATCTTACACCCAACGAGCATGAGTAAATTAAGCGTTGACCATTTATTAGGAATCAAATACCTCACTTCGGAAGATATTGCATTGATTTTTGAGACGGCAACGCATTTTAAAGAAGTTATCAATCGTCCTATTAAAAAAGTCCCCTCCCTTCGCGATGTAACCATTGCCAATTTATTTTTTGAAAACAGCACTCGGACCAAATTGTCTTTTGAGTTGGCTCAAAAACGACTTTCTGCAGATGTGATCAATTTTTCTGCCTCTAACTCTTCAGTTAAAAAGGGGGAAACACTAATAGACACCGTGAACAACATCCTATCTATGAAGGTAGATATGGTTGTGATGCGTCATCCCAATCCAGGAGCTGCTATGTTTTTATCAAAACATGTGGATGCCACCATTGTCAAC
The DNA here is from genome assembly GCA_049596815.1 of Flavobacteriaceae bacterium. Classification (GTDB taxonomy): domain Bacteria; phylum Bacteroidota; class Bacteroidia; order Flavobacteriales; family Flavobacteriaceae; genus UBA724. Next base: position 1,506 of record JBMYLY010000093.1, read on the forward strand.
GCTGGAGATGGTGCGCATGAACATCCCACGCAAGCGCTGCTCGATTGTTACTCAATCGCCCAAAGATTGGGGTCGGTTGAAGGTAAGAAAGTAGTGATTGTCGGAGATATATTACATTCACGGGTAGCGCTGTCCAATATTTTTGCCCTACAGAAACTCGGCGCTGAAGTACGGGTTTGTGGTCCAAAAACCTTGATGCCTAAACATATTGAGGATTTGGGGGTGGCGGTTGAAACAAATCTTCAAAAAGCCCTCCAGTGGGCTGATGTGGCCAATGTGTTGCGTGTGCAATTTGAGCGTATGAAAGCCAGTTATTTCCCGTCCAACCGTGAGTACACCATGCAGTATGGCATTACCCAACAGGTTTTAGAGAAGATTGACACTCCTCCTGTAATTATGCACCCAGGCCCGATTAACAGAGGTGTAGAAATATCCTCTGAAGTAGCAGATTCTGAACATGCCATCATACTCGACCAAGTTGAAAACGGAGTGGCCATTCGTATGGCGGTATTGTACCTATTGGCTGCAAAACGCTAAACCATGCGCACAGAAACAAAAGGAAATACGATAGTCATTTATCAGGAATCTAATGATCCCAAGCAAAAGGAGTTCCGTTTTGCCCTCAAAGCTCATTATAAAAACTTGCATGATAAAAACATCATTTTGGTACTAACAGAGCTCAAATGGGTCAATGCCAAAGACATCAAAGAGTTTAGAGAACTTGCAAATTATCACAAAACAAACGCCCAAAAATCTTTTGTTTTTGTTACGGGGCCTTTGTCATTGAAGTTGTTACCAGACGACTTGGTTACCGTCCCTACACTCAACGAAGCCTTCGATACGATTGAGATAGAAGAAATTGAGAGAGATCTTGGATACTTATGAAGCTCACCATATTAGGATCTTTTTCTGCAACACCACACGTGGACAAAGCGCCCACCTCACAGTTGTTGGAGATGCGTGGACATCGCTTTTTGATCGACTGCGGCGAGGGTACACAAGTGCGTTTACGCCAACACAAAGTTAAGTTTTCACATATCAAATACATATTTATCTCCCACCTACATGGGGATCATTTCTATGGCCTTCCGGGCTTAATTTCAACCTTTAGGCTGTTGGGCAGAGAGGCGCCACTTCACATATATGGTCCTAAAGGAATAAAAGAAGCGATTCTGTTGTTGCTGAAACTCGCGGACTCATGGAACAACTATCCGTTGCATTTTCACGAATTAGACACCAAAGAATCCATGCTGTTATATGCAGATAATGAGGTAGAGGTGCGCACCATTCCATTGAGGCATCGGATTTATACCAATGGTTTTTTATTTAGAGAATTATCGGGACTGAGAAAAATCAACAAAACTGCCACAGACAAATATCAGATAGATGTTAGTCAGTTTCACAAACTCAAACAAGGCCAAGATGCTGTTGATGAGAAGGGGAATACAGTGGCTAATGCACTACTTACT
>JBMYLY010000094.1:0-2828 GCA_049596815.1 Flavobacteriaceae bacterium
CTTTTTTAGTTTTTTGTACTCTTTGGTGACTTCATCATCTAAAAAATGGCCTATTTTTTCCATTACCGTTACGGTATCTGCTTTTACCTTTGGATGCTGCCCAAGGGTAACCAAGTTGTCAAAAAGCTCGTTGACATTGGTCAAGTTGAAGTTTCCCGCCAAAACTAGGTTTCTGTGCATCCAATTGTTTTGCCGCAAAAATGGGTGCACGCTACCAATGCCGTTATTCCCAAATGTACCATAGCGCAAATGGCCCATCATTAATTCGCCCAAATAAGGATATGCCTGTTTGATCTCAAGATCTGTCAAATTGTTTTTCCCCAGTTCTTGAAACACCTCGTTCAGGTCACTGTTTATTGTTGAAAAAATATCTTGAATGGGTTGGTTTTCAGATGACCGCACACGGCTCATAAAACCATCTCCAGGGTTCATGTCAAATTTGATGCTCGCAAAGCCCGCGCCGTCTTGTCCTCGGTTGTGCTGCTTTTCGAGCATCAAATACATTTTGTAAATCCCAAAAAACAAACTGTTGTATTTCTCCTGATAATATTTCAGTGGTTTTAATAGCCGGAGAAGTGCGATGCCACATTCGTGTTTAATCGAATCACTCATTGTGGTAAAAATAAAAAAATTGTTTCCGTTGTTTTGCCTTCATTTTGGTTTTTATTTCAATTGACTTCAAAACGAACGAGTGTCTTTAGATCTTCGACTCGTTCTGTGATTTGTGATACGGTTGTGTTTACAATCGACTTTGTCCCAAAATCTGTTACACAGAACGAAGCGACAGAAGAACCATAAACCATTGCGGTTTTCATCGTTTCAAAGTCATGCTTTGGTTGGCTAGCTAAAAACCCTGCCAAACCACCAGCAAAAGAATCTCCTGCACCTGTTGGGTCAACAACATTATCTAAAACTACCGCTGGAGCTAAAAATATCTGCTCTTTGTGATACAATAATGCCCCGTGTTCTCCCTTTTTAATGATAACATAGCTCGGGCCCATATTGCTGATTTTCTTTGCTGCTGACAATACATTGGTTGCGTTTGTCATTTGAAGTGCCTCCTCGTCATTTATGGTAATGACGTCTGTCTTGGCAACAACCTGAACCAGCTCGTCCCAAGTTCCCTCAATCCAGTAGTTCATGGTATCGAGAATAATTGTTGTTTTGTCTGGGTTGATTTGGTCAAGAACCGACAATTGAATGCGTGGGTGCAAGTTGCCTAGCAACGCAACCTCGGCATCTTTAAAGCGATCTGGAACAATCGGATTGAAATTGGCAAGTGTATTAAGGTCTGTAACCAATGTATCACGTCGATTCAGGTTTTTGTGGTAGCGTCCTTTCCAATAAAAGGTGTCTCCCGAATTGTCGATCTCAACCCCTTCCAAATTGATGTTTCTGTTTCTTAGTTTTTTGAGGTAGTCTTGGGGAAAATCTCGCCCTACTATCGAAACAATGGCGCTTTCCACATCAAAAAAAGATGTTGCTAGAGCAATGTATGTCGCTGAGCCAGCTATGATTTTTCCGCTTGATCCTGTTGGGGTTTCGACTTCATCAAAAGCCATGGTTCCTACAATTAACACTTTGTTGTCTGCCATTTTTTATTCTTTATTTTGGTATCCGATATCTTCTATGTGACTATCAATTTGTTTTGATGCCTTTACTGCCAACTTATCACAATATTCGTTTTGTGGATGTTGATTGTGTCCCTTAATCCATTCCATCCTCACATTGTGTTTTCGAAACACTTCCAAAAATTCAATCCAAAGATCTGCGTTTTTTTTGTTTTTAAACCCTTTTTTCTCCCAGCCAAACACCCATTTTTTATCAACCGCCTCACTGACGTACTTCGAGTCTGTATACACAACAACGTCAAGAGGGGATTTTTTAAGCATTTGCAATCCTTTAATGACAGCTCTGAGTTCCATTCTATTATTGGTTGTGTGAATAAAGCCCTGAGAGTGTGTCTTTTTATGAGGAGTTCCCTCCCATTCTAAGATCAGGCCGTACCCCCCTGGCCCTGGATTGCCACTGGCTGCTCCATCGGTGTACAAATTAACTTGTTTCCCCGTAGACAGGAGTAGCTTTTCAATTTCTATTGAAAAATGTCTGTATTCTAACTTGTGAATTTTTTGTGCTAGGCTCTTTGGAGAGTCGTCCGGGTCAATCGGGGTTTTGGCTTGGAAAATAATCGCTCCTTGGTCATACTGATTATTGACATAGTGAATGCTTATTCCGCTTTCAGTTTCTTTTGCGTTGATCACCGCTTGATGAACATGGTTGCCATACATCCCTTTACCGCCATATTTAGGCAAAAGAGAGGGGTGAATGTTAATAATTTTGTTTGGAAAAGCATCAATAATATGAGGGGGTATTTTCCACAAAAAGCCAGCTAGGACAATAAGGTCTGGTGATTGGGCTTGCAAGTCTTTCAGCAGGTCTTCTGAATTGTTGAGTTGTTCACGATTAAAAACACGGGTAGAAACACCAAGTTGTTTTGCGCGCTCTAAAACAGCGGCAGAGGGGTTATTGGAATAAACTCCCAACACCTCTACACTCGGATTGGGTGAAAAGTGACGAATAATTTGCTCGGCATTTGTTCCCGATCCAGAGGCAAAAATCAAAATTTTATGATGTTTGACCATCGTTGTGAATCGCGATGCAAACTTACGGATTATCAAATGGGTATAAGAATATAAGGCGGGGTAATTTTACAAGAATCCTAAGATTTTATTCGGATTGAGTTGATACAGCCAAAGTTTTCTTATTTTTGCCACCAACTAACATTAAAACTTCTTATATGTCTGATATTGCATCACGTGTAAAAGCCA
>JBMYLY010000095.1:0-2406 GCA_049596815.1 Flavobacteriaceae bacterium
TTGTGTTGAAAATCGGGCACATCACGAAGGTGCGGGTTGAGGTTGCCCATCACGCCTATGATGGCACGTGCCATTTTGTTACGTTCTTCACGGTTGGAAAGCTGTAAAGCTTGGTCCACCATTTTTTGGATATGACGCCCGTATTCAGGAATGCGAAGGCGCGAACGCTCGGTGTTGTATTGGAGATTATCGTTCAAGGGAATGTTTTATCGGTTAAAAATACGAATTAAAGTTATAATTGGATGATGCCTTCTATTTGAGCTGCTTTTTTGTATATCTCAATAATTAATTCTGGCGTTTCAAAGACAGACTCCACTGAAATGCTTTGATACTTATTGCCTGACGAATTTTTGATAGTGACATCGGTTTCCATACCTGAAAAAATAGCCAACAATACGTTTTTTCGATTTTCGTCTTTGGGGATGATAAACTTAAACAAATACCTAGAAGGCCAATCGGTAGATTCGGACAACTGGGTGTGCAAACGCTGATAAAACGAGGCTTCTTTTGCTTGGCTTTTCATCGAATACAAAGATATCTATTTTGCTTTCAAAATCCTTAAATTGGCCCATGCAAATGCCAAAACTCAAACGATATGTGATTTCCGGTGCGCCCGGGAGTGGGAAAACATCTTTGATCAATGCTTTTAATTCTGATGCGGTATGCTGTTTTGAGGAAATATCACGTTCGATTACGGCAGAAGCGCAAAATCATGGGAAAGAGCAACCTTTTCTGACAGATCCGATGGCGTTTAGCAACCAATTGTTCAAAGGCAGGCTTGCTCAATACAACCATCCCCAACAAGCAGCTTACCACCTCTTTGACAGAGGCATACATGATGTGATTGCCTATCTTGACGGAATTGGAGCCGACTATCCCCAGGACTATGTGACCCAAGCCAAGATCCACACCTACGACAAAGTATTTTTGCTTCCACCGTGGGAAGACATATACATTCAAGATGCGGAACGTTATGAAACTTTTGAGCAAGCCGTAGAAATTCACCAGCATTTGACAGCTGTGTATAATAGGTTTTCGATGCCCATTATTGAAGTTCCCAAAACCACGGTTGAACAGCGCATTGAATTTATAAAATCCCATTTTTAATGGAGCCCAAAGCCATCCTTAAGAAATTTTGGGGCTGGGATGTGTTTCGTCCAGGGCAAGAAGCTGCCATACAATCGGGCATAGCAGGTCGTGACACTTTGGTCATTTTGCCTACAGGGGGCGGCAAGTCCCTCTGTTATCAGTTGGTCGGACTGCATCAAAAAAAAATGACTTTGGTCATCAGTCCGTTGGTAGCCTTGATGATGGATCAGGTGCAATCGCTCAAAGACAAGGGGATCAATGCGATCAGCATCAGTGGAAGTTTAAAAGAACACGAGCTAGTAGAGGTATTGGATCGTTGTCAGTACAGCAAATTAGATTTTTTGTTTGTCTCTCCTGAGCGACTACTACATCCATTGCTCAGAGAGCGCCTACAAAACCTACCTATTGGATTGCTTGTCGTTGACGAGGCGCATTGCATCTCTCAGTGGGGGCATGACTTTAGACCTGCCTATCGAAAAATACATGAAATTTTTACTTTGATTCATCACCCTACAATCATGGCACTTACGGCCACTGCCACAGCCAAAGTCCAAGATGACATCATCGATTCTTTACAACTACGTGAACCCAATACTGTACAAACCAGTTTTGACCGCCCCAACTTGAGATATAAGGTTGTACAGACTGACAACAAACTTGGCACTTTGTCTGAACTGTTACAGAGAGCCAAAGGGAATGCCATCGTGTATTTACGTACCAGGAAGCATTGCGAGACCTTGGCCGAACAGCTGCGAATGCAAGGCATACAGGCCAACCATTTCCACGGAGGGAGTGAAAATAAAGAGAGATTATTGGCACAATGGGCATCGGGACAAATGCCGGTGATGGTCGCCACCACTGCCTTTGGGATGGGGATAGACCAGTCCAATGTGCGACTTGTGGTCCATGCTGCCCTACCGGAAAGCATGGAAAGTTACTATCAAGAGGCCGGAAGGGCCGGACGTGACAACGAAACCGCTGAGGCAGTGATCCTAGTAGGGAACAGAGATATAGAAAACCTCCACAACCAGTTTTTGGCACCCATTCCAAGCTACGAAGAGCTCAAATCGGTGTACTTAAAAATGTGTAGTTATTTGCAAGTGGCTTATGGAGAAAAGCCTGAGGAACAACTCGATTTTTCTTTTGAAAAGTTTACCAAAACATATTCGCTATCTCCTACAAAAACCTACAAAAGCCTTCGACTTATGGACCAGTATGGACTCATTCAGTTGCAAAAGAACCAAATAAAAAAGTATTTTGTCAAAGTTTTGATTGACGGGAACGCACTGGCAACTTACAGTCAAAAGGACCACCCAA
>JBMYLY010000096.1:0-2205 GCA_049596815.1 Flavobacteriaceae bacterium
TCCACGCCAAAAAAGTCATCTGACTTTAGGTGTCCTTCCAAGTTGGCTTTGCCTTTGCCTTTGAGGTCGGTAACCGTGAGGCTGGTCATGTCAACCACAAACTCACCTCCGACCAATTGGCCGTCCTGTATGTTGATGGAACCACTTTTTAGGGCCAGTGTTCCGCTGTGTTGGCCGGTCACTTTGTAGCCAGTCCAGTTGACGGTGCCTGATTTGACAACAATCGGATTGGCGAATGCCACAGAAACAGTAGCCAAGAACAAAAATAATAAGGGTGTTTTACTCATAACAATTAAAATTAAAGGATTAGTATTTAGATTGAATCGTTTTGTACGTGGTCAGGAGCTGATCGATGTCAGCTACCTGAATGCCACGTGCAATTTCCATTTCTTTTTCATCAATAATCGGGTCTAAGGTCTGTAGCAATGCCAAACCTTGGGGCGTGATCAACAAATCGATCTTACGGCGGTTTTCCTCACATTGTTTGCGAGCCACTAATTTTTTTTCGATAAGCTTGTCCACCAGTCGGGTGGTGTTGCTCATTTTGTGTATCATACGCTCAGTCACAAATTGTAAGGTAGCGGCCTTTCCGTGACAGCCCCGTAGGATACGCAACACGTTAAACTGTTGTATGGTCAGTCCATGGGGGTGGAGCGCACAAGACAGCTCTGCAGTAATGATTTGGGCGGTACGCATGCTTTGTACCACCAATTCTCGTGCCAATTTTATTGTTACTTTTGTCATTACAATATTTGTAGGTACAAACATATAAAAAAATTCTATTATTATATTTATAAAAACACCACTATGCACAGATTGGTTTGGCTTTTAGTTTTTTTAATCATTGGCTGTACGTATCTTAGTCCCAAACAAAACAGCATGTCTAATCTTACACAGAACCAATGGGCCGAACAACTTTCTGCCCAGCCTGATGCGGTTGTCCTTGACGTGAGAACCGAAGAAGAGTTTGAATCCGGATATATTCCCAAGGCCCAAAACATCGATTTGCGTATGGGGCAGGGGTTTATAGATGCCCTACAGGAACTTGACAAAGAGAAAACCTACTTTGTGTATTGCCGATCGGGTGCACGCAGTACCCAGGCTTGCCAACTGATGGGTCAATTGGGTTTTACAACCACCTACAATTTGCTGGGTGGAATTATGGAATGGGAAGGTGAAGTGGTAGAGTAGCGACGTGCCCCAAACGTCATGAACGAACACATACTGGCATACCTGTGGCAACATCCGCGTTGGTGGCTGCTTCCTTTGGCCACCGTTTCGGGAAGCTCCTTACAAATACTTAAAGCCGGCCAAGTCAACACGGACAGCGGCCCTGATTTTTTAAAATGCACAAATTCAAATCGATGACCTAATATGGGTCGGTCATGTGGAATTGCATGTGCGCAGTTCGGATTGGTATGCCCATAAGCATGAGTCAGACACGGCCTATGACAATGTGGTTTTTCACGTGGTTTGGGAACACGATGTACCCATATTTGACACTGACGAACGCCCCATATCCACCTTAGAGCTATGCCGTTTTGTACCCCCCGACTTTATAGATCGATATCATGCATTTATGGAAACCCCCCACCAGTGGATACCCTGTGAGGCACATCTGAGTGACTTCGACACCACCACCCAGCGTTTGTTTTTTGACCGTTTGTTTGTAGAGCGATTGGCGGACATAACTGCTGTTTTTCAACACTGGCTCGACCAATCCAAAAACGATTGGGAAGGGGTTTTGTTTGTGGCATTGGCCAAAGGTTTTGGATTGGCACTCAATGGGGCGTCATTTGCGCAAATGGCCTTGTCTGTTCCCTTTGGAGTTGTACGTCATGTACGTGGACATCCACCCACACTCGAAGCCCTTTTGATGGGACAAGCAGGTGTTTTGAACACAGAAACCGAAGACGCCTACCTTGATCTTTTGCGAGAAAAGCATCTTTTTCCGAAAAAGAAATACAAGCTGACAGCACCTGCCCCGCCGGCGCGGTTTTTTCGGGCCCGCCCTTCCAACTTTCCCACCATCAGACTGTCCCAGTTGGCACAGCTCTATGAAAGTAGTCCCAAACTGTTTGATAGACTTGTACAAACCTCATCTCTTGAAGACTTGTACAAACTACTCGATGTCGGTGTTTCGGACTATTGGTGCACCCATTTTGTGTTTGGCAAAACCACCCAATCAAGTGCCAAAAAACTGAC
>JBMYLY010000097.1:0-2129 GCA_049596815.1 Flavobacteriaceae bacterium
TTTGAATGTCTTCCACCGCCACCGGATCTACACCTGCAAATGGCTCATCGAGGAGGACAAACTTGGGATCAGTCGCCAAAGCACGCGCAATTTCGGTGCGTCTTCGTTCTCCACCCGAAAGCAAATCTCCTCTGTTGTTGCGAATGTGTGTCAATCCAAATTCTTCAAGTAGGGCTTCTGTTTTTTCTGCTTGTTCTTTGGGGCTGAGGTTGGTCAACTCTAAAACACAGCGTATGTTGTCTTCCACGCTGAGTTTACGAAAAACAGAGGCTTCTTGCGCCAAGTAGCCGATACCGTTCTGTGCACGTTGATACATGGGAAATTTGGTAATCTCGGTATCATCCAAAAAAATCTGGCCGCTGTTGGGTTTGATGAGCCCCACAATCATATAGAAAGAGGTGGTTTTCCCGGCTCCATTGGGTCCGAGAAGTCCTACGATTTCCCCCTGATTTACTTCAATAGACACCTGATCGACAACCTTTCGGCTTCGGTAGGATTTGGTAATGTGTTGTGCTCTTAACTTCATAGTTTTACACGCCTAAGCTTTCGATTTTTCCATGTTACGAACCACCTTTCGGGATATAAATATACTCAGCTCATATAAAACCAACACGGGAATGGCTACAATAATTTGGCTGGCAATATCTGGCGGAGTGATGATGGCTGATAATAGCAACACCAATACCAATGATATTTTTCTGTACTTACGCATCAATTCAGGAGTCACCAATCCGATTTTAGTCAAGAAGTACACCAAAATAGGCAATTCAAAAATCAATCCGGATGCAAGAACAGAAGCGCGTACCAAAGCTGTATAGCTGCTCAAATCAAAGTCATTAAAAACTTCACCGCTGACCGTGTAAGTCCCTAAAAATCGGATGGACAAAGGCGTTACCACATAGTATCCGAAAAGCACTCCCAAAAAAAACAACAATGAAGAAACGCCAATAAATCCACGTGCGGTTTTTCGTTCGTGGCTGTACATACCCGGGCTGATAAAACGCCAGAATTGATAGATGACATATGGAAAGGCTGCGACAAACCCCAATGTGATAGATGTCCAAATATGTGCGGAAAACTGACCTGCCATGGTGCGGCTTTGAATCCGAAAAGGCAAGTCTCCTACACAAAAACTATCATCCAAACCAACAAGTTTTGAGATGCTGCAAAGTATTTTATAGGTAGGAAAGTCGCTTTTTTTTGGTCCAAAAAGGAGGGTGTCAAAAACAAAATCTTTGGCCAAAAAAGCTGCAAACCCGGCAAGAACAATGGCGACTATGGCACGCAAAATATGCCAGCGTAAATCTTCCAAATGATCCAAAAAGGACATTTCTTTTTCTGCCATTAGTACAATCCTTCGTTGAGTAAATCATGCAAATGTATAATTCCCGAATAGGTGCCACCCGTGGTTACCAAGAGCTGACTGATGCTGTTTTGATGCATGATTTTTAAGGCCTCGGAAGCCAAGGTGTTCGCTTCGATTTGTTTTGGGTTTTCACTCATCACATCTCGAGCTTTTAGGGTGCTCAAATTAGAAGTAGTCGACAACATTCTACGCAAATCACCATCGGTTACGATACCACATATTTTATCATTATCAACAACCGCCGTAGCCCCTACCATTTTTTCGCCAATTTCTACAATAACATCTTTTACATGATCATTTGCATTCACACAGGGTGCCATTCGGTTGCCCAAGATATGTTCTACTTTGAGGTATAGGGCTTTACCTAAAGAACCACCTGGGTGAAAACGTGCAAAATCTTTGTGTCCAAAACCACGTAATTCTACCAGGCAAATAGCCAGCGCATCACCCATCACCAACTGAGTAGTTGTACTGGTCGTTGGGGCCAAATTGTTGGGACAAGCTTCCTTTTCTATAGCCACATTGAGTATCAAATCGGCTTGTTGGGCCAAGTAAGACTCGGTGTTTCCTGTCATCCCAATTAGGGTGTTACCCAAATTTTTGATGAGTGGAATCAAGGCCTTGATCTCTGGGGTGTTGCCGCTTTTGGAAATACACAGAACAATATCTTCATCAGCAATCATACCCAAATCCCCATGAATGGCATCAGCCGCATGCATAAACATAGACCTTGTGCCTGTGGAATTGAGCGTGGCAGTGATTT